>SKVI01000123.1 GCA_007129525.1 Gemmatimonadota bacterium
CCGGACGGTTGGCCGAGACCACCGCCCGCCGGAGGATGAGGCCCGCGGGGGGCTCAGCCGCGTCCTCTTCTTCCCCGGTGAAGTACTCCGTCAGCGCCTCGGCCAGCTCCCGGTAGCTCTGGCCGTCGGGAAGCCAGAGGGCAGGATAACGGCCCACCAGGTAATCGGCGGCCGCCAGCAGACCCGTGTCGTCGCCACCGGCCACCCACACGCCACCGCCGGGGAGCCGGCGGGAGGGAGAGAGCCACTGGACGGCCCCCTCCCCGGGAGCCAGGTCGGCCAGCGCGCCCCGGGGGTCCACCCCGGCCACCTCCAGGAGCCGCCGGGCCCCGCCCACCACCACCAGGGGCAGTCCCTCCGCCGCCACCTCGGGGTCGTCGGCGGCCAGGAGGTCAAGCCCCACGGCGTAGCTCTCGAAGGTGAGACGGGCCGCCAGGTTGGCCGCCGCCGCCACCTGCGCGCCGGCGGCGGCGTCCGGGACTACGATGCGGGTGGCGACGAAGTCCGGGTGGCCGTCGCGGTTTCGGTCCTGGAGGATGTAGCCGTGATCCAGGATCCCCCGCAGGTCCGGCGGCGGGTCGAGGTCGTGGCCCGGTGACGCCAGGCCCGTGGCCGCCGGCCCCACCACCACCAACACCGCCACCACCAGCAGCGCCACCGCCAGCCAGGGGGCAGCGGCCCTGGATGCGCGCCTACCGCCCATCAGTAGCGCGGCAGCGGCGCGTCCGGATCCATTCCCCGTTCGAGCTTCTGCTCCCGCACCATCTCGGCCACGTCCTCCAGGAGCTGGCGCGCGTCGTAGACGATCCCGTCCTTGATGGTGTATCGGATGCCGCCCACCCGACCCGCTTCCCCGGTCTCGTCATCCAGCTTCACCGCCCCCGTGCCGTAGAGCACCTTCAGGTTCTCCAGCGGGTTCTCGGGGACGATGATCAGGTCGGCCAGCTTGCCGGCCTCGATGGTTCCCATGGGGGGCTCCTCGCCCCGGGGCTCGTAGATCTCCTGGGCGGCGTACAGGGTGGCGGACTGGATCACCTCCATGGGGTGGAGGCCCACCTCCCGGAGCAGCTCCAGCTCCTCGATGTAGCCGAACCCGTAGATCTTGTAGATGAAGCCCGAGTCGGCCCCGGTGGTGAGGCGGCCTCCGGCCCGGTGGAAGTCGTGGAGGAAGGACATCCACTTCCGGTAGAAGGCACGCCACTCGGCCTCCTCCTCGGTGCCCCAGTAGAACCAGTACGACCCGTGAGCCCGCCGGTCGGGGCGGAAGAAGTCCCACATGGAGGGGAGGGTGTAGGTGTCGTGCCACTCCGCCTCCCGGGCCCGCATGACGTCGCGGTTGGCCTCGTAGATGGTCATGGTGGGGTTGATGAAGAAGTCCAGCTCCACGAACTCCTCCACCAGGGCGTTCCAGGCCTCGCTGCCCCTGTCGTAGCTCTGCCGCCAGAGCTGGGCCACTTCGGCGAAGCGGTGCTGCTCGTTCTGGTAGTTGTAGTCGAGCCGGTAGGGCTGAATCTGGTGGTCCTTCTGGAGCGCCTCGAGGAGGCCGTAGAAGTGGGTCATGCCCGTGAGCCCCAGGCGGGCGGCGTCCAGGGCGTTCATGTGGGCCACCCGGGGCTGTGAGAGGTGGGCGGTGGTGCCCATGCCCAGGCTGTTGGCCTCATCCACGATGGCTTCCATGAGGGGGGGTTCCATCCCGTGGGTGTGGAACTTGATCCCCTCCACCCCGTTCTCGTGAGCCCACCGAACCCACTCACGGCCCATCTCGGGCGAGTCGATGCGGCCCCGATCCCACCCGCTGCTGGGCCGCTGGTAGTTCACGATCCGTGGCGCCACGATCTCGTTGGCCGCGCTGCGGGCCTGCTCCTGCAGGGCCCGGTCGAAGCCGGTGAGCCCCACGCCCCGGACGGTGGTGACCCCGTGGGCCAGCCACAGCTTGTAGGCGTAGGAGAGCTCAGGGTTCTTCGGCGCACCACCGGCGTGGGCGTGGTTGTCGATGAAGCCCGGAAGCACGTACATGCCGTGGGCGTCGATCTCCCGGTCGGCGTCACCGGGTCGGTTGTCCTCATCGATGGGAACCCCCGGATACCCTACCGTGGACACCTGCACGATTCGGTTCCCCTCGATGACGATGTCGGTAGGGCCGGCCGGAGGGCCTCCGGTACCGTCGATGACGGTGGCGCCCCGGATGATGAGTCGTTCGAAGGGGCCCTCGCCCTCGTCCGGCCCCCGGTCGGGAGCCGACACCGTCTGGGCCACGAGGGCCATCGGCAGGAGAAGGGTGGCCAGCAGGAGGAAAGGGGTCCGCAGGAGGAAGGGGGTCCGCGGGACTGAGCGGCTGGTCATAGACATACTCCGGGGTCGTCAGGTTGTCGGCGTTCCGCGCCTCGCAACATAGGACGCCGCGACGCATCCGGACCAGGGGGTGCGGAGCAGGCGGCGGAGGCGGTACGTTGGGCGGAGTAGTCAGAGGCGACTCTACCGGATCCACAGAGGAGGAACGGTATGAAGCGAGCATCGGGGCCGGCCAAGAGCTCGGCCCAGTGGCGCAAGGAGGTGGCCCGGGCCCGGCGAAAGCTGCATC
>SKVI01000233.1 GCA_007129525.1 Gemmatimonadota bacterium
CCCGCCGCCCTCTGGGCGCTGGCCAACGGCGAGCGGACGGTGGTCTCCACCAACACCATCAACCTCCAGGAGCAGTTGGTGGGCAAGGACCTCCCCCTGGTCCGGGACCTGGTGGGCCCTGACCTCGAGTGGTCGCTGGTGAAGGGGCGGGGGAACTACGTCTCCATTCGCCGACTCCTGCTGGCGGCCCAGACCGCGCCGACCCTCTTTGAGACCGACCGGAGCTCCGAGTTGGACTCGCTGGTCAAGTGGAGCCGCTCCACCGACGACGGCTCACTCTCGGACCTGCCGGTGGCCCCGTCGTCGGACGTGTGGGAGGAGGTTCGCTCCGACGGCGACATCTGTCTGGGAGCCCGCTGTCCCCACTTCCAGGAGTGCTTCTACCAGCGGGCCCGCCGCTCCGCCGCCGCCGCCGACGTGCTGGTGGTGAACCACGCGCTTCTCTTCAGCGACGTGGCGCTCCGGGAGGCCATGGAGAACTGGTCCCAGTCGGCGGTGCTGCCGCCCTACCGCCACGTGATCCTCGACGAAGGGCACAACGTGGAGGACGCCGCCACCTCGCACCTGGGCAGCGAGGTGACCCGACTGGGCCTCTTCCGCACCCTCTCGCGGCTGGACCGGAACGGGAAGGGGGTGCTGGCCAGCGTGGAGGAGGTGCTGAAGGGACAGGGGAAGGGAGGCGAGGCGCCCCGGATCCTGGCCCGCGTGGAGAAGCGCCTGCGGCCCATCCTGGAGCGGGCCCGGGAAGAGCTCACGGGCTTCTTCGACCTGCTGGAGCCCCGGGTGCCCTCCGGTGACGACGAGCCGCTGCGACTGGGCCGGGGAGACCCCCGGGATCCGGGGGAGAGCCAGGAGGTTCTGGCCCGACTGGACCGCCTCACCGCCGCCTTCGCCCGGCTGGGTCGCGAGGTGGAGGAGCTGCGCCTGCGCCTGGAAGACGACGAGTCCCTCCGTGACCGGCTGGAGGGCCGGATCCTGGACCTGGGGGCGCTGGAGCGGCGCCTGGAGAGCGCCCGCCACGGGCTGGCCCTGGTTCTGGACCCCGGAGACAGGGGCGACGCCTTCGTACGCTGGATCGAGGGGCGGGGGAGTGGAGGAGAAGGGTTCCGGAACGTGCGGTTGGCCGCGGCCCCGGTGGAGCCGGGACGGCAGCTCCGCAAGGGACTCTTCCAGCAGATCGACACCACGGTCATCACCTCGGCCACCCTCACCGTGGGTCGGGGGAGATTCCGGTTTCTGCGGGAGCGGCTGGGGCTGGCCGACGACGTGATGGAGTCGGGTGCGAACGCCGGGACCGCCGCCGCCGAGCACGCTCCAGGCTCCGCCCCCGGACCCGCCTCCGAACCCGCCCTGGCCTTCGCCGACGCCGTCCCCGTGATTTCGGTGGACGGTGGCGACCACTCCGATCCCCTGGTAGTGGAGGAGGCCCGGGTCCCCTCCACCTTCTCGTACCCGGAGCAGGCCCTCTTCGGGGTGCCCACCGACCTGCCCGGTACCGGGGGAGGGCACACCTTCCAGGAGGCTACCGCCCGGGTGGTCCGGGAGATGGCGCAGCTCACCGGCGGTGGGGTCTTCGCTCTCTTCACCTCGCACCGGGCCCTCCAGACCGTGGCCCGGATCCTCCGGGACGCCGGCGACGATGCCCGCTGGCCCCTCCTGGTGCACGGCGAGGGACCCCGACATCGGCTCCTCTCGCGGTTCGTGGCCTCGGAACGGGCCATCCTGCTGGGGACCAGCTCCTTCTGGGAGGGGGTGGACGTGCCCGGGGATCCGCTCCGGGGGCTGGTGATCCAGAAGCTTCCCTTCCACGTGCCCACCGAGCCCATCACCCAGGCCCGCATGGAGGCGCTGGAGGGCCGGGGCCAGAATCCCTTCCGCTCATATCTCCTGCCCCTGGCGGCGCTGCGCCTCAAGCAGGGCTTCGGCCGCCTCATCCGCTCCCGGACCGACCGGGGCGCCATCCTCCTCCTGGACGACCGCATCGTGACCCGCAGCTACGGCCGGGTGCTCCGGGACGCCCTCCCTCCGGCGCCCCTGGTGCAGGGCCCCTGGATGGAGCTGCGACGCCGGTTGGAGGTGTTCTACGGGGAGGGCAGGGGGTAGTGCGCGTCCCGCCATCGGCAGCGGCAGCCGGTCCCGGCAGGGGTGCCCGCCCGGCCCGGCTTGCCTCGCTCCGCCGCGGTGGTACATTACGGCGGTCCTTCGATCATCACGCAAACGCCACGCTCCACCGGAGCTGATCTTCATGTCTCGAATTCTGGGATTCGTCGCCGGCGCGGTCTGGCTCATCTTCACCCTCATGGCCTTCCGGGCGGCATCGGCGGGATGGGGGGCCGACCAGGCCGACGTGGGCTTCTGGTACGCCGTCACCGGCGTGCTCCTGGGGATCGCCACCCTGGTCATCGTGGTGGGCACCCTCCGCCACCGCCCCTCGGGACCCAGGAAGTAGCCCCGGCGTGGCGACGCCGCGGCCGTCCAAGATCGTCTGCGTTGGACGCAACTACACCGCCCACGCCCAGGAGATGGGCGGGCGGGTCCCCGACGAACCCCTCATCTTTCTGAAGCCCCCCTCGGCCCTTCTCCCCTCCGGCGGTGAGATCGTGCTGCCCCCATGGGCGGGTCAGGTGGACTTCGAGGGAGAGATGGCCTTCGTGGTGGGACGTCGGATCGGACCGGGGGAGGCCGGCGCAGGCCTGAGCCCGGAGGAAGGGTGGGCCGCCCTCTCCCACGTCCTTCCGGCCAACGACGTCACAGCCCGCGAGCTCCAGCGCTCCGACGGGCAGTGGGCCCGGGCCAAGGGCTTCGACACCTTCTGCCCGGTAGGCGAGCCGGTGCCCCTGGACAGGGTGGATCGGACCGACCTGGCGCTGGAAACCCGGGTGAACGGCGAACTCCGCCAGGAGGGAAGTATTCACCAGATGGTGTTCTCGCCGGACACGCTGGTGGCCTTCATTGCCCGGGTCATGACGCTCGAGCCCGGCGATCTCATCCTCACCGGCACCCCCGCGGGCGTTGGCCCCCTGGCCCCCGGCGACTGGGTGGAGGTGTCCGTGGCCGGGGCGGGCAGGGTGAGAACGTCCGTTCGAGCGGGAGCCGCAGGCGTGGGCGGCGCAGGAGGCGAAACCCCATGAGCGACCTCCCCTTTCCTCCCCGGTCCCGGGCCCTGGACTCCCTTCCGGGCTACCCCATGGCCGGCATCGCCGAGCGCCGCCGGGAGCTGGAGCGGGAGGGCGTCGACGTCATCGACCTGGGGGCGGGAGACGCGGACCTGGCTCCGCCGCCGGCGGCGGTGGAGCGACTCCGACAGGCGGTGGAGGAGCCCTCCTTCTCCCGCTACCCCTTCCAATTGGGGCTCCCGGCCTTCCGGGAGGCGGTGGCCGCCTGGATGGAGCGCCGCTTCGGGATCGAGCTGGATCCCTTCTCCGAGCTCCTCCCCCTCATCGGTTCGAAGGAAGGGATCGCCCACCTCCTCATCTCGATCCTGAATCCCGACGACGTGGCGGTCTATCCGGATCCGGGCTACCAGGCGTACCGGGGCGGTACGGTGTTGGCCGGGGCCACCCCGCATCCGGTGCCCCTGCGACCGGAGGACGACTTCCTCCTCCCTTTCCACCGGATCCCCGAGGACGTCCTGGAGCGGACGCGGGTCCTGATCCTGAACTATCCCAACAACCCCACGGCGGCCACGGCGCCTCGCTCGTACCTGGAGGAGGCGGTGGCCTTCTGTCGGGAGCGGGGGATCGTGCTCCTCCACGACCACGCCTATTCGGAGGTGGCCTTCGACGGCTACCGGCCGCCCTCGGTGCTGGAACTGGAGGGGGCCCGGGAGGTGGCGGTGGAGTTTCACTCCCTCTCCAAGACCTACAACATGACGGGGTGGCGGTTGGGCTGGGCTGCGGGTCACTCCGAGATCATCGCCACCCTCGGCCGGGTGAAGACCTTCGTGGACACCGGCGCCTTCCTGGCGGTGCAGGCGGGGGGGATCGGAGCCCTGGAGTCGTGGAGCGACTGGGTGCCCGGGAACGTGGCCGTTTTCCGTCGCCGGAGGGACGCGGCGGCGGAGGCCCTCCGGGAGGCCGGGTTCGCCATCCAGGCGCCCCGGGCCACCATGTACCTCTGGATTCCGGTACCCGGCGACGGTGACTCCCGGGCCTTCGCTCGCCGGGCCGTGGACGAGGCCGGGGTCATCGTGCTGCCGGGCGCGGGGCTGGGGGAAGGGGGCGAGGGCTTCTTCCGGGTGGCCCTCACCACGTCCGAGGAGCGTCTCCGGGAGGCCGCCGTCCGTCTGGCGGAGCTGGCGTAGCGGTATGCTGGGACCGGGGGGGGCGAACCCCCGCCGGGCGGACCAACAGCGGCAGCACCTCCCCTTCTCCCAGGTTCCGGACACCATCCCCATCGTCCCCGTATTCCCGTTGAGAACCGGAACCGGTCCCCGGCAAGGGGTGTTCTAAACGCAATGGCGTCTCCCACCCCTGACCCCGACGATGGTTCTGCGGCCCCGGACGTGAGCAGCGCCCCGCGGCGGGAGCGGCGGGCCCTCACCTGGGGCATCGGGATTTCCATAGCCCTGCACGCCGTGCTCCTGGCCCTGTACCCGATCCTCATGGAGCGGCTGCCGTCCCACGCCGATCCGGTTCCCGACGACGAACCGGAGCTGGTGGAGAGGGGCATGGAGGTCATCGCCCTCCAGGAGCTTTTGGACGCCCCCGAGCCGGAGGAGGAGCCCGAAGAGCTCCCCGACGATCCGGTGCTCCCGACCCCCGTGGCCCCTCCCCCCGACGATCCCGCGGAGGACCCGGTGGACGACCCGGTGGCGGAGGACCCGGTGGAGGTGGAGCCGGAGGAGGACGAGCGCCGGCACATCGCCGAGCGGCTCCAGCCCCAGACCCCCGACGCCCGGCTCTGGGCGCCCCTGGACGCCGACTACATGGACCTCACCGAGGAAGAGAAGGCCCAGCTCCTCCTCTACGGGATGATGCAGGACTGGAACGACTCGGTGGCGGTGGCTGCCGCCATGGCCGAGCGGGCCCGGGACTGGACGGTCACCGACAGCGAGGGGCGTCGCTGGGGGATCTCCTCAGGCCAGCTCCACCTGGGTGACTACTCGGTGCCCCTGCCATTCAGCTTCGACGTCCCCGTC
This sequence comes from Gemmatimonadota bacterium, assembly GCA_007129525.1. Taxonomy (GTDB): domain Bacteria; phylum Gemmatimonadota; class Gemmatimonadetes; order Longimicrobiales; family Gaopeijiaceae; genus PWLA01. The sequence goes on from SKVI01000233.1 coordinate 5,141, forward strand.
GCGCCGGGGAGCACGGCGGCGCACCGGCAGTGGGTGTACGAGGACCTCATGCGGGGCGCCACCACCCAGGCCATTCGCGAGACCTGGGCCGAGCGGGCCCAGGAGATCCGCCGTCGTATGGACGAGGAGCGCGACCGGCAGCGGGGAAGTGGAGGCGGATGAGGGCCGCCCCGTCTGCATTGACGCCCTCCCTCGTCCGGAATAACCTTCGGGCGATCTGAACCTTCCCACCGGAGCCCCGGCTCCGGCCCATCCGTGTCCGAGGTACCCGTGGCCGACGCCCTTCCCCCGAGACTCGATCCCGAAGCCATCGAAGGCTCCCTCTACCGGCGGGCCCTGGACGCCGGGCGCTTTCACGTGCCCGCGAGCCGGGTCCTGGAAGAGGGTCGGGACCCATACGTCATCGTGATCCCTCCGCCCAACGTGACGGCGGTGCTCCATATGGGTCACGGGCTGAACAACACGGTCCAGGACGTGCTCATCCGGTGGCGCCGCATGCAGGGGCGGGCCGCCGTGTGGGTGCCGGGCACCGACCACGCCGGGATCGCCACCCAGAACGTGGTGGAGCGGAAGGTGGCCGCCGAGAGCGACCAGACCCGCTTCGACCTGGGCCGGGAGGCCTTCCTGGACGAGGTCCGGAGCTTCGTGGAAGAGACCGGGGGCACGATCCTGGAGCAGCTCCAGGCCATCGGCGCCTCGTGCGACTGGGAGCGGACCCGCTTCACCCTGGACCCCGAGCTCTCCCGGGCCGTGCGGGAGGTCTTCGTGCGGCTCTACGAGAAGGACCTGATCTACCGGGGCGAGTACATCATCAACTGGTGTCCCCGCTGCGGCACCGCGCTGTCGAACGAGGAGGCCGAGGGGAGGGAGGCGGAGGGCCGCCTGCACCACATCCGCTATCCGCTGCCGGAGTCGGCGTGGAAGGCCGCCGCCCGGGCCCGGGCGGACGGGGCCGAGGCCCTGGGGCGGACGGACGACGGCCGGTGGTTCCTCACCGTCTCCACCACCCGCCCCGAGACCATGCTGGGCGACACCGGGGTGGCGGTCCACCCCGACGACGAACGGTACGCCGCCCTGGTGGGCCACGAGGTGGAGCTCCCTCTGGCGGGCCGTACCATCCCCATCGTGGCCGACGAGTGGGTGGACCCTGAGTTCGGCACCGGGATGGTGAAGGTCACCCCGGCCCACGATCCCAACGACTTCGAGATCGCCCGCCGAACCGGCCTGGAGGTGCTGAACATCCTCACCGCCGAAGCCGCCACCAACGATGCCGTCCCCGAGCGATTCCGCGGAATCGACCGCTTCGAGGCCCGACGGGCCGTGGTGGAGGCGCTGGAGGAGGAGGGGCTGGCCGCCGGCGACGAGCCCCACCACCACTCGGTTCCCCAGTGCTATCGGTGCGGCACCGTGGTGGAGCCCCGCCTCTCGGACCAGTGGTTCGTCCGGATGGAGCCGCTGGCCGAGCCGGCGCTGGCTGCCTCCCGGGACGGAACCATCCGCTTCCACCCACAGCGGTGGACGAAGGTGTATGAGGAGTGGCTCGAGAACATCAGGGACTGGTGCATCTCGCGGCAGCTCTGGTGGGGCCACCGCATTCCGGTGTGGTACTGCCGGGCGGAGGGGTGCGACGAGGTCATCGTGGCCCGCACCGATCCCACGGAGTGCGCCCGCTGCGGGAGCGGCGAGATCGAGCAGGACCCCGACGTGCTGGACACCTGGTTCAGCTCGTGGCTCTGGCCGTTCTCCGTCTTCGGGTGGCCCGAGGAGACCGACGACCTGGAGGCCTTCTACCCCGGCCACACCCTGGTGACGGCCCCGGAGATTCTCTTCTTCTGGGTGGCCCGCATGATCATGGCCGGCTACGAGTTCCAGGGCGAGCCGCCCTTCCGCGACGTCTTCCTGCACGGCACCGTGCGCGACGCCCGGGGCCGCAAGATGTCCAAGTCGCTGGGCAACGGGATCGACCCCATCGAGGTGGTGGAGCGCTTCGGGGCCGACGCCCTTCGCTACACCGTCCTCAGCATGTGCGGGGTGGGCACCGACATCCACCTGGACCACGAGGACCTGGAGGCCGCCTTCGCCCCGGGCCGGAACTTCGCCAACAAGCTCTGGAACGCCGGCCGCTTCACCCTCATGAGCGTGGGCGAGGAGCCGGTGCAGCCGGTGGACGAGGTGCGGGACACCCTGGAGGCCGAGGACCGCTGGATCCTCTCCCGGCTCTCGGCCACCGCCGCAGAGATGACCCGGGCGCTGGAGCGCTTCCGGATCCACGAGGCGGTGGAACGGGCGCACCACTTCTTCTGGGGCGACTTCGCCGACTGGTACCTGGAGATGGTGAAGGGGCGACTGCGGGGCGACGCCGGGGACGACTCCCGGGAGGCGGCCCGGGCCGTGCTGGTCCACGCCTTCGACGGCATCCTTCGGCTCCTGCACCCCCTGGTTCCCTTCGTGACCGAGCACCTCTGGGACCGGGTTTCCTGGCCTGCAGGCGCCGGTGCGCGTCCCGAGAGCCTCCTGGTGGCTCCCTGGCCCGAGCCCGACCCGGCGCACCGGGACCCCGAGGCCGAGGAGTCCATGGCCCACTTCCAGGAGTTGGTGACAGCGGTGCGGAGCCTGCGGAAGGAGTACGCGGTGGGGGAAGGCGCGCCCGTGTCACTGGTGCTCGAGGGCGCGCCCGAGGACTTTCGGACCTCGCTGGAGGCGACGCGGGCCCGCCTCGAGCAGCTGGCCCGGGTCCAGGAGCTGGAGTTCGGCGCCAGCGACGGCCGGGGGGTGGGGGCCACCACCGTCCTCCAGAACGGGACCGAGGTTTTTCTCCCCCTGGAGGGGCTGGTGGACCTGGACCGCGAGCGCGAACGACTGGAGAAGGAGATCGGACGGCTGGAGGAGCAGCTCGCCGGAGCCCGGAAAAAGCTGGCCAACGAGAACTTCGTGACCCGGGCCCCTGACGAGGTGGTCCAGAAGGAGCGCGACAAGGAGGCCACCTTTCGGGATCAGCGGGACACGCTGCAGGCGAAGCTGAGCCTTCTGGAGGGCTCCTGATGGATCGGAGGCGCCCCGGGGTTGGAGGACGGGTCACGTTCGGAACACGGACCCTGACGTCGGCGGCCGGATTCCTCGTTGCGGCGCTCCTGGTGGGGCTCGCGGCCGTGGCCTGCGCCCGGACTGCTTCCCCGGAGGGCGGGCCGGTGCCCGAGACCCCCATTCAGGTGGTCCGGACCTCGCCGGACACCTTCGCCGTGATGGAGCCCTTTGACGGTCGGGTGAGCTTCGAGTTCGACCGGCGTCCCAGCGAGCGGCCCACCACCGGCCAGCTCCGGGATGCGGTGGTGGTCTCGCCCCGCACCGGTGAGGTGAGCGTTGAGCACCGGCGCCACGGACTTCGGGTGGAGATGGAAGGCGGCTTCCAGGAGCGGACCATCTACCGGATCACCCTTCTGCCCACCATCAGGGACCTCTGGCAGAACCAGCTGGACGGCCCCTACGACCTCTTCTTCTCGACGGGCCCCGAGTTCGAGCCCAACGTGCTGGGCGGGCTCATCATCGATCGTCTCACCGGCCAGGAGGTGGAGGGCGCCCGAGTCGATGCCGTGCCTCTGGACGAGGGGCCCACCCACTCCACGGTGACGGACTCCACCGGGATCTTCACCTTCCCCTTCCTGCCGGCGGATCGCTACCGGCTGAAGGCATACGAGGACCTGAACCGGAACCGCGAGCCGGACTTCGCGGAACCCCAGGACTCCATTCAGGTGGAACTGGCCCGGGGCGACACCCTCATCGTCACCGAGCTGGCGCTCCTGCTCCCCGACACCACTCCGGCGATCCTGGACGATGTGCAGGCGGTGGACTCCATGACGCTGCGCCTTGGTTTCGACGACCCGCTGGATCCGGAGCGCTCGCTGGAGGGGGTCCAGGTGCGGCTCAGCCGGGAAGACGGAGAGCCGGCGCCGGAGGTGGCCGAGCTGCTCCACCTCCACGAGTGGGAAGCGCGGGTGGAGGCCCGGGAGCGGGAGGAGGTCGACCTCGACGATCCGCCGGACGAGGACGAGCCACCTCCCCCGGATCCCGAACCGGCACCGCAGCCCGACGACCTGCTCCCGGAGTTCGAGATCGTGGCCATCCTCGACAGCCCCCTGGAGCCCGAGGTGATCTACACCGTGGTGGTGGATGGGGTTGTGAACCTGAACGAGGTGCCGGGCGGCGGTGGCGAGCTGGAGGTGGAGGGCCCCGTGCCCCCTGAGGAGCCGGAGGAGGCGCCGCCCGACACCGTACCACCGCCCGACACCGTACCGCCACCGGATACCGTGCCGCCACGGGACACGGTTCCTCCACCGAATAGACCCGCTACGGACCGTCCCCGCCGCCTGAGCTGAACTCTCCTCGCACCACGCCTCCTCGGGTGGACAGGACGGTGAACGTGCCGCTCAGACTGTCCACGTCGCCGTAGGTCCGGATGGTGAACACCGCCTCCACGGCCTCTCCGCCCTGAAGGTGTCGTTCCAGGTAGAAGGTGTCGTCCGACGGGTCCACGAACCGCGCTTCAGGGTCGGGGCCCTCGGTCTCGAGCCTCTCCAATGCGATCCCGACCTGGTCCGGGCGCACGATCTTGACCCGCTCGGCCTGCCGGAGGGCGGTGGGGAGGAAGGCGTCGTTGCGCACGGGGATCCGCACCTCCCAGGTGGTGCTGTCGGCCTCGCTGGCCACCTGCTCGATCCGGGGGGCGTCCACCTGCAGGTCCGGGAGGCTCGCCGCCATGTAGAGGTTGAAGAGCGCCTGGTTCGCTGCCCACTCCTCCAGCACCTCGGGGGGACCGTTGCGGGAGAAGAACTTGGGGTGCCATCCGCCGATCTCCACCTCGCCCAGGGTGGGATGCTCGTAGGGCGTCCAG
>SKVI01000207.1 GCA_007129525.1 Gemmatimonadota bacterium
AGGCGGTGAGTGTAATGCGCATGGAGTGGGGACCGGGCGCCCGGTTCCTCATGGTGCTGGCGGCCGCCGTGGTGGTGGTGGCCGGCCTCCGTGCCGGTGCCCCCATCCTCCTCCCCTTCTCGCTGGCCCTCTTCTTGGCCATCCTCTCGCTCCCGGTCATGTTCTGGCTCCAGGGGAAGGGAGTGCCGGCCCCTCTGGCCATTCTCCTGGCCGTGCTGGTGGACGTGGCCATCATCGGGATCATCGTCCTCATGGCCAGCCAGTCAGTGGCCGACTTCCAGGAGCGCCTCCCGGGCTATACCCGGCGGCTCTCGGGGCTCTTCGACGCCTGGGTGGGCGCGCTGCAGGACCGGGGGATCCCCGCCGGCGAGTATGTCTCCGGCGAGCTCATCAGCACCGCGGCCATCATGGACTTCGTAGGAGGGGCGCTGGCCCGGGCGGCCACCTTTCTCTCCAACGTGTTCCTGGTGCTCCTCATCATGGTCTTCATGCTGGCCGAGGCCTCCATCTTTCCGGACAAGTTCCGGGCCGTGCTGGGGACCGAGGACGGCGACATGGGCCGCCTGGCGAAGATCACGGGCGAGGTGCTGGAGTACCTGGTGATCAAGACCGGGGTGAGCCTGGGTACGGGGGTCTGTATCGGGCTCTGGGCCTGGATCATGGGGCTGGACTTCCCGGTACTCCTGGGCCTCATCGGCTTCGTCCTGAACTACGTGCCCACCATCGGGTCCATCCTGGCGGCCATCCCTGCGATTCTCCTGGCGCTGATCCAGTTTGGCGGGGTGGGCCCGGCGGTGGTGGTGGCCACCGGTTACATGGGGATCAACGTGGTCTTCGGAAACCTCCTGGAGCCGCACCTGCTGGGTCGGCGCCTGGGGCTCTCCACCCTGGTGGTGATCCTCTCGCTGATCTTCTGGGCCTGGGTGTGGGGGCCGGTGGGCGCGCTCCTGGCCGTGCCCCTCACCATGGTGGTCAAGATCATGCTGGAAAACACCGAGGACCTGCGCTGGGTGGCCATCCTCCTGGACAAGGAGGCGCCCCCGCATCCGGCGGTGGCGGGCCCGGCGTCGGTGGACGACGACGACGGGGTGTGAGGCCGGCTCTGAGCAGTCGGATCGGACTGCTTAGCTCCGATACAGGTTCAGGATGCTGCCGGCCAGGATCATCTCGACCTGTCGTTCGCTCAGCCGGTGGGTTACCAGGTAGCGCTGGTCCCGGGTCTCGTTGACCACCTCCAGCTCCGAGGCACCGCTCTCCAGCCTGGCCCGGATGCCGTCGATGCGCAGGGTGTCGCCCTGGTCGATGCGGCCGTGATCGCCCGGATCGCTGAAGATGAGGGGCACGATGCCGAAGTTGGCCAGGTTCTGTGCGTGGATCCGGGCAAAGCTCCGGGCGATGACCGCCTTCACCCCCAGGTAGCGGGGCGCCAGCGCGGCGTGCTCCCGGGAGGAGCCCTGGCCGTAGTTGGACCCGCCCACCACGAAGTGGCCCTCCTGCTGGAACTCCTCTGCCCGCTCCCAGTAGCCGTCGTCGATCTGGGCGAAGGTGAACCGGCTGATCATGGGAATGTTGGAGCGGTAGGGGAGCACGCGCGTGCCGGCGGGGAGGATCTCGTCGGTGGAGACGTCGTCGCCCACCTTCATGAGCACGGGGCCCACCACCGAGTCGGGCAGGGGCTCGAGTTCGGGGAGGGAATGGATGTTGGGACCCTTCACCAGCTCCACCTGGCCTGAGTCTTCCGGCGGCGGCACCAGCATCTCGGTGTTCACCTCGATGGTGTCGGGCTCCCGGTAGCGGGGGTAGTCCATCTCCCGGTCCATGGTCCGGGGGTCGGTGATCTTGCCGGTGAGGGCCGAGACGGCGGCGGTCTCCGGCGAGCAGAGGTAGACGGCGTCTTCCCGGGTGCCGGAGCGGCCGGGAAAGTTCCGGGGCACGGTGCGCAGCGAGTTCCGGCCGCTGGCAGGGGCCTGGCCCATGCCGATGCACCCGTTGCACCCCGCCTGGTGGATCCGGGCGCCGGACCGGATGAGGTCGGCCAGCCCGCCGTCCCGGGTCAGGTTCTCCAGCATCTGCCGGGAGGTGGGGTTCACGTCCAGCGAGACCGAGGGGTGGACCTGTCGGCCCTTCACGATGGCCGCCGGAACGGCAAAGTCCCGGAGCCCCGGGTTCGCCGACGACCCGATGTACGACTGGTAGATCTCCCGGCCCTCGACCTCGGCCACCGGCACCACCTTCCCCGGCGACGAGGGGAGGGCGATGAGGGGCACCACCTGCGAGAGGTCCAGCTCGTCGTGAAGGTCGTAGTCGGCATCGTCGTCGGCCACCAGCTCGGTCCAGTCGTCGCCCCGGCCTTCGCGCTCCAGGAAGCGACGCACCTCGTCGTCGGAGGGGAAGACGGTGGAGGTGGCTCCCATCTCCGTTCCCATGTTGGCAATGACGTGCCGGTCCATGGCGCTTAGGGCGTCGAGGCCCGGCCCGTAGTACTCGATGACCTTCCCCACGCACCCGTCCACGTCGTAGCGCCGGAGCATCTCCAGGACCACGTCCTTGGCGCTCACCCAGTCGGGCAG
>SKVI01000381.1 GCA_007129525.1 Gemmatimonadota bacterium
TGGACGACTTCCAGCCGTACCACCTCGACGGCCCCCCGGTGCTGGAGCTCATGTTCAAGAACTACCGGCCCGCCGAGGTGCTGGCGTATCTCCCCATCGTGGAGCGGGTGGGGGCCCGGACGATCCGATACGAGGCCGCGGACATGGAGGACCTCTCCCGGTTTCTCCAGTTCGTGGGCAACTACCGGAGTGACCTGAGTCCTTGATCCTGAGGGGGGCTTCCGGATCACCGAGGTGCGCTCCAGCCCCGTCTCCTGCAGATTACCCGGTAGCTTTCCGACCCGCTCGCCTGTCGCCGGCTCCAGGCCGCTGCGATCCGCGATGCCTGCCCGATAACTTCCAGCGGACAACCCACGGACGAACTATGCCAACCTGTCGTAACACCGCCCTCCCGTTTGCGGTCGCCGCCCTCTTCGGGCTCGCCGCCTGCTCCGGCGGCTCGGCGAGCGCCGCCCCCGCCTCCCCTGCCCCGCAGACCGAACAGGTCCCGCAGGACGAGGCCAACGACCGTGATCCCTTCGCCTCGGCGATCGAGGATGCAGAGCACCTTCCCGGGTACTTCGACCTGTACACGAAAGAAGATGGGACTCTCCTGATGGCCGTTCCCGCCGACCGACTCGGAGAGCAGTTCCTCTTCGAAGCGAAGGTCGCCCGGGGGATCGGGGCCTCGGGTGTGTATGGAGGCACCATGCTCGGGGGCAATCAGGGGTCGATCATGTCCATCGCGCGCCGGGGGAACACGCTGTACCTGATGGAGCACCCGATCCACTTCACCGCAGAGGCGGGCACACCTCAGGAGCGCGCGGTGGAGCTCTCCTTTTCTCCCTCGGTGGTCGAGACGGCGAGCATCGATGCAACGCGCGAGAGTGACGACGTGCACCTGATCGACGTCACGAACTGGTTCGTGAGTGACCTGGCGCAGGTGAGCCAGCGGCTACGCTCCCTGACCTCCACGGGCTCCGGCCCCGGCCCGGCCCCGAACTTCGACCGCGGTCGAAGCTTCCTCGAGGACGTGAAGGCCTTCCCCGAGAACCTGAACATCGTGAGCACGCTGACCTTCCGGCCCCCGCAGCCCGCCGGTGCCTTCTCCGTGCCTGACGGGCGGTTCATCACGGTCTCCGTCCACCATTCCATCGTAAGGCTCCCCGAGGTGCCCATGGAGCCTCGCCTGGCGGACGAGCGGGTGGGGTACTTCCTCACCGCCCACAAGGACTTCACCGCTGACGAGGAGGAACACTTCGTCCGCTACGTGAACCGGTGGAGGCTGGAGCGTGGCGAGCCGGCAGGGGACGGCCTCTACCACCCGGTGGAACCCATCACCTTCTACCTGGACCACACGATCCCGGAACTCTACCGACCGTACTTCATCGAGGGCATCCTGGCATGGAACCGGGCCTTCGAGGAGGCGGGGTTCAGGGACGCGGTGCGTGCCGAGATGCTCCCCGATGGGGCCGACGCCGCGGACATCCGCTATGCCACCCTTCGCTGGAACACCTCGAACCAGCCCGGCTACTCGGCCATCGGCCCCTCGGTGGTGGACCCGCGCACCGGTGAGATCCTGGACGCCGACCAGCTCTACGAGGCGAACATGATCCTGGGCTTCCGGCGCGGCTGGCAGAACCTGGTCCACCCGCAGACCGCCCTTGACGTGGCGCTGGGGATCGAGGGGGACGACCCCGACGAGGCCGAGCAGGCCCTCATGGAGCACCGGCACATGGCCGGCATCATGTCCGACCAGGGACTCTTCCTGAAGACCATCCTCGCCGCGCGCGGGGAGCTGAACGACCGGGGCGAAGTGCCCATGGAGTACCTGGGCGAAGCGATCCGCTGGGTCGTCATGCACGAAGTCGGACACACCCTCGGGCTCCGGCACAACTTCCGTTCCTCTACCGACACCCCCCTGGACCGCCTGCACGACCGGGAGTGGGCCGAGGAGCGGGGTCTGGTGAGCTCGGTCATGGATTACCACGCTCCGAACGTGGCTCTGCAGGGCGAGGAGCAGGGCTACTTCTACAGCCCGGGGGTGGGCACCGCCGACGTCTGGAAGGTGGCCTTTGGGTACACCTACGATGCCGACCGGGCGCTGGAGCTGGCCCGACTCGCCGAGGTGGACGGTCGCACCTATGGGGATGACTCCGACTCGGGCGGGATGGGGGCGATGGATCCCTCGGTGAACACCTACGACCTGAGTGACGACCCCATCGCCTGGGGGTGGGAGCGGACCGAGATGGTGCAGGAGCTCTGGGCGACCCTCCCGGGGACCGTCCTCACCGACAACACCCGGTATGCCGAGCTGGCGGGCGCCTTCCAGGCCCTCCTGGGTCAGTACTCCCAGGCGCTGGCGCCCTCGGTAAAGTACATCGGCGGCGAGTACGTGTACCGCACGCGTCCGGGGGATCCCGGGGATCGTGGCCCCTTCGTGGCCGTCGGCCGGGACCGCCAGCTCGAGGCGCTCCGACTTCTGACCGAGCAGGCCTTCGGGCCGACGGCCTTCCAGCTTCCACCGGAGATGCTGGCCCACTTCGGCCCGCAACGCTGGAGCCACTGGGGATTCACGAACAACTACCAGGGCCGCATCGACTTCCCCTATCATGAGCGGATCGTGGGGCTCCAGAGTTCTCTCCTCAACAACCTCCTGAACCCAATGCGACTGGCCCGGATCCGGGACCAGGAGCTGCGCCACGGCGCTGAGAACGTGGTGCCGATCCCCGAGCTCATGGACGAGCTCGGTCGTGCGGTGTGGAGCGAGGTCTGGGGAGGCTCGACGGCGAGCGTCAGCTCGCTCCGACGGGATCTGCAGCGGGCACACCTGGACCGGATGACCGCCCTGGTGGTGGATCCGCCGGACCGGATGCCGGCGGATGCCCGCGCGGTCGCCCGGAGCCAGCTCCGGGACCTGGACGGACGCCTCGAGCGCGCGCTCTCCGGCGGGGCGTCGATGGACGCCTACACCCGTGCCCACCTGGAGGAGGCGCGGGACTGGATCGCCAAGAGCCTCGAGGCCGGGCTCCAGTCGGAGCGGTGAGGCTCTGCTACCGGGCGGTGTACCCTCCGTCGATGACGAGCTCGCTTCCGGTCACGAAGCTGGATTCGTCCGAGGCCAGGTAGAGGACGCCGTAGGCGATGTCGTCCGGATCTCCAACCCGGCCGATGGGATGCAGCTCAGCCAGGCTCGCCCTGCCTTCCTCGGCCGAAAGCCCCTTGCTCGCCATGAAGTTCTCCACCATGGGGGTCCAGATGAAGCCGGGGTGGATGGAGTTGACCCGGATCCCGTCCTCCGCGTAGAAGAGGGCGTCGGTCTTCGCCATGAGTCGCACCGCACCCTTCGACGCGTGGTAGGGCGGCGCGTCCGGTGCTCCCACCAGGCCGTAGATCGACGAGAGGTGGATGATGCTCCCGCCGCCACCCCGCTTCATCGAGGGGATCACGTGCTTGGTGCAGAAGAAGACGCCCTTCACGTTCACGTCCTGGACCTTGTCCCACTCCTCCTCGGTCACCTCGTGGGGGGGCTTGTCGGCTCCGGAGATCCCGGCATTGTTCACGAGGACATCGATTTCACCGAAGGCATCCACCACCTCGCCCACGATCCTCTCGACTTGCGCCTCGTCGGTGACGTCCAGGTGCCAGTAGCGGGCGGTACCCCCCGCCTCTTCGATCTCGCTGACGGCCTGCTTGCCCTCGTCGTCCAGGATGTCGGTCACCGCCACGGTGGCTCCCTCCGACGCCAGGAGCCGGCACATCGCCTTCCCCAGGCCGACGCCCCCGCCGGTGATCATCACGACCTTGTCTTTCACTCGCTCGCTCATGTTGCTGCCCTCTGAGGCCCGACATCGGATGGAGACGGCCTGTCCCGTCGGGGCCTCCCTGAACGGGACCTTTCTACTCGTCTCGGGGCCGGGCGACCACTCGATCGCCCTTGCCCGTCCAGCGTTGAGGCCATATTGCCATGGACGGGCTGCCGATTTGTAATGCACGGGACATGCCGGATATGGAATGGCACAACTCGTGCGCTTCCGGCACCCGTCTGATCCGCCCCCCACCCACCACAGGAGAGGCGATGCCGGAGCGACGCCAACGCAAGGTGATCCCCTCTGCCCTCTTCCTTTTTCTCTTCTGGCTCCTCATCTCGGGGTCCTTCCATCCGGTCGATCTCGCCCTCGGGCTGTTCCTGTCCCTCACCCTGGGCTGGCTGGCGAACCGGGCGTACCGCGAAGCGGAGGTTCCCTGGGTGACCCCCCGCCAGATCGGTGGGCTGGCGCTCTACCTGCTCCACCTCGCCGGCCTCATCACGATGGCCGCCTTCCACGTGGCCCGCAGGGTGATGGACCCGCGGCTACCCATCGCGCCCGTGACCGTCATCCACCACACGAACCTCCGTCGCGACATCTCCCGGGTCGCCCTGGCCAACTCGCTCACCCTGACACCCGGGACTCTGACGGTCGACCTCGAGGGATCGGAGCTTCGCATCCACTGCCTGGAGGCGGGCTTCGGGAACCAGGTCCAGCGGCTCGAAGCACGGATCGCCCGAGTGTTCGAGGAGGCGGAGCCGTGACCGCATTCTTCTGGGGCCTGGCGATCTTCCTCCTCCTGAACGCCTTTGCCTGTCTCTACCGGGCTCAGGTCGGTCCCACCCTCATGGACCGGATCCTCGCGGTGAACGTGATGGCGACGAAGACGCTCGTGGTGCTCGTTCTCCTGGGCGTCGTCTTCGGGCGCGAGATCTTCTTTACCGTCGCCTTCGTTTACGGTCTCCTGAGCTTCGGCGTGACCCTGGCCGCTACCCGCCTCCTCGAATCGGGACGGCTGGAGCCATGAGCGTGGTGGCCGTCGCGCTTGGGCTGCTCGGTGCCTTCTTCTTCATGGCAGGCACCGTGGGTCTCCTACGGCTTCCCGACTTCTACTCCAGGGCCCATGCGGCAGCCAAGTGCGACACGGTGGGGGCTGGCTCCATCCTTCTGGCCCTCGCCATCGCCCTGGGCCCCGGCCTCGCTGGCCTCAAGCTCCTGGGCCTGGTGATCCTGATCCTCATCGCCGGTCCCACGGCAAGCCACGCGCTGGCCCGTGCGGCCGACCGCCGGGGTATCGAGCCCTGGACCCGGGAGGAAGGATGAACGAGCTGTTCGACCTGGTCCTACTGGGCCTCCTCGTCCTCACGGCCCTGGCCGTCGCCCGGAGCCGAGACCTCGCCGGCGCCGCGATCCTCTTCGCCGCCTACAGCCTCACCCTCTGCCTCCTGTGGCAGCACCGCGGGGCACCGGACGTGGCTCTCACCGAAGCTGCAGTGGGAGCGGGCGTCACGACCTTCCTCTTCCTCGTCGTCATCGCCAGGACCTCCGAATGAAGGGCCGCCTTGCCGCAGCGTTCGCCACCGGTGTGTCCATCCCCATGATCGCGGCCATGGCGGCGCTGCCCCGGCACGGCTCGCCGGACCAGCCGATCCACACCCACGTGGCCCGCCACTACATCGAGCAGGCACCCGAGTCGGCGAACCTGGTCACACAGGTCCTCCTGGACTACCGGGGGATGGACACCTTCGGCGAGGTCGTCGTCATTTTCGCCGCTCTCGTCGCGGTGCTGGTCCTCCGCGCCAGGGGCGAGCGGCCCCTGCCCGCCCCGTCCCCCAGCCCCATCGTGGGCTTCATCGTCCGCCTGGTGACTCCGTTCTTCGCGCTCTTTGCCTTCCACGTCATCCTCACCGGTCACGAAGCCCCGGGAGGAGGGCTGCAGGGCGCGGCGATCCTGGGCGGGCTCGTGCTGATGAACGGGATCGTCTTCGGTCCGGAGCGCGCCCGGGCATTCCTGCCCACCCGGGCCCTTCCCTGGCTCCAGGGCGCGGGTCCTCTGGCTTTCCTTGCCGCCGGCATCCTCGGGGGCATCACCACCGGTTTCGCCCTGGGCTACCCCGCCCACCTCCCCGTCCTGCACGAGGCCATGCTCGTGGGTGTGGAGCTGGGAATCGGGATCGGTGGCGCCGTGATCTTCAGTCGGCTCTATCTGGCCATGGAGGCTTGATGAGTCCCCTCCTCGAGAACCTGGACTACGTCGCCACGACGATCCTGTTCTGCATCGGGCTCTGGACCCTGATCGCGGACTCGAATCTCATCAAGAAGGTCATGGGCCTGAACATCATGGAGACTGCGGTCTTCGCCTTCATCGTCACCTCCGGCATGATCGAGGGGGGCGACGCTCCCATCACGGGTCCGGGCGCGGAGCTTCCCTTCATGAGCCCCATCCCGCACGCCCTGGTCCTCACCGGGATCGTCGTCGCGGTGAGCACGACAGCCGTCGCCCTGGCGCTCCTGCTCCGGGTCCACCGGGAGCACGGGACGCTGGACATCGACGAGTTGAGGGGCCGCTGGTGACCCCCCACTGGCTTCCGGTGCTGATCGCGATCCCCATCGCCGGGGGCGTCCTCGCACCGGTCTTCTCGAGGCGCACCGCTTCCGTGTGGGGGCTGGGCGTGCTGGCCGCGACGCTTGGGGTCGCACTGGGCCTCACCGGCCTCCTGGCCGACGGAGTGATCTCTTATCCCATGGGCGGATGGCCGGTCCCCTTCGGCATCGAGCTCCGCTTTGACGTCCTGAGCGCCTTCGCCACGGCCGTCGCCCTCATCTCGGCACTCGCCATCTGGTTCTCGTCGGGCTCGCAGGGGCGGGTCACCTCGCCGGAGGGGATCGCCGTGCTCCTCCTCTGCGCCGGCGGCATGGTGGGGTTCCTCCTCGCTGCTGACTACTTCACGCTCTTCGTCTTCCTCGAGATCCTCTCGATCTCGGCGTATGGGATGGTGGCGATGAGCGACGAGCGGGGCGCGGGGATTGCGGCATTCCGGTATCTGCTCATGGGGGCAGCCGCCTCCATCGTGATTCTGCTCTCGGTGGGTCTCCTCTACACCCTCACAGGTAGCCTGAACATGGGGGACGTCCGGCTGCGCCTGCCGGACGGTGGACTTCCCCTGTACCTGGCGCTGGGAGGCTTCACGGCCGGGTTCCTGCTCAAGGCCGCCGCCTTCCCACTTCATGTGTGGCTCCCTGACGCGCATGCGACGGCCCCGAGTGCGGTGAGTGCCATCCTTTCGGGGCTCGTCGTGAAGATGGGGGTCATCGGGCTCCTCCGGACGCCGGGCCTGGACCAGCTCCACGAGCTCCTCCTCTGGATCGGCGCCGCCTCCCTGCTGGGGGGGGCGCTCTTCGCCCTGGTGCAGGACGACCTGAAGCGGCTGCTGGCCTACTCGACGGTCTCCAACATCGGCCTCATCGTCCTGGGCCTCGCCCTGCACCGGACGGGGGCCACGATCCACATCCTGAACCACGCGGTGGTGAAGGCGGCGCTCTTCCTGGCGGCAGGCGCCTTCATCCACCGGGCCGGCTCCCGGGCGCTGGAGGGGATCGGGCGCTCCATGCCCGTCACCACGGCTGCGTTCGCGGTGGGGGCGATGGCGGTCATCGGCATCCCCCCGACGGCGGGCTTCACGGGCAAGTGGCTCGTCACCCTCGGGGCGCTGCACGCGGGTCGGCCCGTCTTCGCGGTGATCCTCCTCCTGAGCTCGCTGATCCTCGCCCTCTGCTACGCCCGCTTCCTCGTGGCCCTCGCCTTCCGCCCGGCCCGAGCGGACATCCGTGAGGCGCCCGTCCGCATGCTGGTGCCCATCCTCCTCCTCGTCGCCCTGTCCCTGGTCCTGGGCCTGGTGGGAGGGCGTCTGGCCGAGTTCGTGGGATTCTGATGGAGATCCTCCTGGTCGAATTCGTCCCGGGCATCCACCTGCACCTCAGGCTGGATGCGCTGGGCGCCCTGCTGGCGGCGACGGCGGCGGTCCTCTGGGTCCTCGTGGCACCGAGCCCGGGGAACGGACGGCGCTACGCGACCTTTCTGGGCCTGACCTTCATGTTGACCCTGGGCGTGGCCTTTGCCGGGAATCTGCTGACCCTCCTGGTCTTCTATGAGCTGCTCTCACTGGCCGCCTGGCCCCTGGTCGTCCACGACGAGTCCGAGGAAGCGCTGGCGGCCGGGCGTCACTACCTGGCTTACGTCCTCACCGGAGGCACCATCCTCCTCCTGGCCATCGCCTTCGTCACCCTGTCGGTGGGACCGGCACCCTTCGGCACCCCCGTGGATCTACCACCGGTGGGATTCGTCCTCCTCCTGGCCGGCTTCTCGGTGAAGGCCGCTCTGGTCCCCGTCCACGGCTGGGTGCCCCGTGCCCACCCCGTGGCTCCAGCCCCCATATCGGCCCTCCTCTCGGGCCTGATGGTGGCCACCGGGTCGTTCGGGATGATCCGGGTCTTTCAGCTCGGGGCACCAACGCCTGTCGCGCTGTTGACCACCGTCGCCGCACTCACGGTCATCACTGGCGGGCTGGTGGCCATCCGCACCGACAACCTGAAGCGCAGGCTGGCCTGGTCGACCATCAGCCAGATGGCCTACGTCCCGCTTGCCCTCGCGGTCCTGGACGTGGAAGCGTTGGCGGGAGGGATCCTCCACATCATCCACCACGCGTTCATGAAGGGCGGGCTCTTCCTCTGCGCCGGCCTCCTTCTCCACCAGCTCGGCGTCCGCCGGGTGAGCCAGATGACAGGAGTCGCCCACCGGATGCCCTGGACGATGGGTACATTCACCCTCCTGTCCCTGGGAATGATCGGGATCCCCCCCCTCTCGGGCTTCGTGACCAAGTGGGTCATCGGCACCGGAATGGCCCAGGCCGGCGCCTGGCTGTCCCTGGCCGTGCTCCTCACCGGGGCCCTCCTGGCGGCGCTGTACCTCATGCCCATCGTCCACACCGCATGGTTCGGCGCCCGGGCGGAGGGACCGCGAGCCGATCCGTCGGCCCGAACGCTGATCCCGGTCCTGGCCGCGGCGGCACTCACGGTCCTCCTGGGCATTGGCGCGGCCCTGCCCGGCTTCCCCCTCCAGGTCGCCCGCCTCGCCGCATCGGGATTCGGAGGCTGAGATGTCACCCCTGAGCTCCGGCACCATCGGTCGGCTGACCTTCGCCGTGGACCCGACCTCCGTCCACTTCATCACCTTCACGGTGCTGATCTGGCTGGCCGTGACGCTGTACTCGGTGGGGTGGTTCGGGGGTGCGTCGAAGCGCTTCCTCCTTCCCGCCCTGGCGGCGCTTGGAGCCGTGCTCGGGGTCTTCCTGGCCGGCGACCTTCTCACGCTCTTCCTCTTCTTTGAGGTGCTGGCGCTTCTCGGCTTCCTCCTGGTACGACAGGGCGAGGGGGCGCGTGGGGCTTCCATCCGGTACTTCTGGACCATGCTGGCGGGAGGGCTGGTCCTACTGGCCGGCATCATCCTCCACACAGCCGGAGTCCACGGACCGGCCTCCGTGCTCCTGGTCCTGGGGTTCGGTGTGAAGGCAGGGATGCTGCCCCTGCACAGCTGGCTTCCCGTGGCGCACGCGAAGGCACCGGCTCCGGCCAGTGCCCTCCTCTCCGGGGTGATCATCAAGACGGGGATCTACGGCATCTTCCGGGTCCTGGCCGACCTCCCCACGGCCGATCCGCTCCAGACCGTCGTGCTCAGTCTGGGCCTCGCAGGGGCCCTGTACGGTGCCGCCCTCGCCCTGGTCCAGTCGGACGCGAAGCGCCTGCTGGCCTGGTCCAGCGTGAGTCAGGTCGGGATCATCCTGACGGGGATCGGGGCGGGTGCCTGGGCCGGGAGCCTCACACACATCGCCAGCCACGCCTCGGCCAAGGCGATCCTCTTTCTGGCCGTGGGGGCGGCGGCGCACGCCGTGGGGTCAGCTCAACTTCCCAGACTTGGGGGACTGTGGAAGGCGATGCCCGTCACTTTCGGCCTCTCTCTCGTCGCCGGAGGAACGCTGATGGGTCTCCCCTTTCTCCAGGCATCCGCGGGGAAGGCAGAGATCCACCACGCACTGGGGAGCATCCCGGTCGCCGAGGGAGCCTTCTTCCTGGCCTCGGCAGGGACGGTCGCGGTGGTCCTGAAACTCCTGATCGGCGTCTTCTTCGGCCCGGCCA
>SKVI01000169.1 GCA_007129525.1 Gemmatimonadota bacterium
GGCGCAGATCCGCTCGGCCCGCATGGGGTTGCGCTTGTAGGGCATGGCCGAAGAGCCGATCTGCTCCTCCTCGAAGGGCTCCTCCACCTCCCGCAGGTGGGCCAGGAGCCGGAGATCGTTGCCCTGCTTCGAGAGGGACGCCGCGATGCCCGCCAGGGTGGCCAGGACCGCCTGGTCCACCTTCCGGGGATAGGTCTGACCGCTCACCGGGTAGCTCCGGGAAAACCCCATCTCGCGGCCCACGAGTCGGTCCAGTTCCTCCACCTTCTCGTGGTCGCCTTCGAAGAGCTCCAGGAAGGAGGCCTGGGTTCCGGTGGTGCCCCGAACGCCCCGAAAGCGGAGGGTCTGGAGGCGGCCCTCCAGCTCCTCCACGTCCAGGAGGAGATCCTGGACCCAGAGGGTGGCACGCTTGCCCACGGTGGTGGGCTGGGCCGGCTGGAAGTGGGTGTAGCCCAGGGTGGGAAGCTCCCGGTGCCGGCTGGCGAAGGCGGCCAGTGCCCGGATGGTCCGCACCAGCCGGGCCCGGATGAGCCGCAGGGCGTCACGGTGCAGGATCAGGTCGGTGTTGTCGCCCACGAAGGCCGAGGTGGCGCCCAGGTGAATGATCCCCCGGGCCGCCGGCGCGACGTCACCGAAGAGGTGCACGTGGGCCATGACGTCGTGGCGAAAACGCCGTTCGTACTCGGCGGCCCGCTGCAGGTCCAGGTCGTCCAGGGCCGCCTCCATTTCCCGGATCGCCTGGGCCGAGACGTCGAGTCCCAGCTCCCGCTGGGCCCGGGCCAGGGCGAGCCACAGGCGTCGCCAGGTCCCGAAGCGGTGGGCCGGCGAGAAGATTCGCTGCATTTCGGCCGAAGCATATCGCTCCGCCAGGGGATGGCTGTACCTGTGATGTGATGGCTCGGTCACGGGCCGGTCATCTCGGGTTGGAGGATGCTGGGCACTGTCAGCGGCCCAGGACGAAGGTGGTGGAACCCAGGCCTCGATTTCGCTCGTAGATGAGCTGGATCCGGGCCCCGGCGGGAGCCCGATCCAGAATCTCGGCCAGCTCCCCTGCGCCGGCGACGCGTTGGCGGTTGATCCCCACGATCACGTCTCCCTCCCGGAGTCCCAGTCGCTGCTGGAGCTGGGGCGAGATGTCGGTGACGAGCGCCCCTGATTCGCTGGTGACGCCGCGGGCGTCCCGGGCGCCGGGGGTGAGGGTGGTGAGCTCCAGGTCCCTCAGCACGGTGACCCGCTCGGTGGGGAGCGAGGGGAACTCCTGGGCCCGAAGGGCCACGGCCTCAGCGCGGCCGTCCACCTCCAGGTGGATCTGGTCTCCGGCCCGGAGGTCCAGGCGGAGGGCCTCGAAGTCCAGGGGCGAGACCAGGCGGCGCTGATTGGCCGCCACCAGGCGGTCACCGCTTCGAATGCCGCCGTCCCAGGCCGGCGAGCCCTCGGTGACCCGGGTCACCCGCACTCCCCGGGTCCGACCGAACTCGTCGGCCTCCTCCGGTTCCACATCGATCCCGATCCAGGCTCTGCGTACCTCGCCGTATTCCATGAGGTCGTCGGCGATCCGGAGGACCCGCTCGATGGGGATGGCGAAGCCCACCCCCTCGCTCCCACCGCCCCGGCTGAAGATGGATGCGTTCATGCCCACCACCTCTCCCAGGGCGTTCACAAGGGGGCCGCCGGAGTTGCCGGGGTTGATGGCGGCGTCGGTCTGGAGCATGCCAAGGTAGAAGCCCCGTTCGTCCCGGGCGGGGACCACGTGGCGTCCCAGCGCCGAGATGACGCCCACGGTGGCCGTGGGTTCCGGATTCGAGATGAGGTTTCCAAAGGGATTGCCGAAGGCCACGACCCATTCGCCGATCATGAGGTCGTGGGTGCTCCCCAGGGGCGCCACCGGCAGGTCGGGCAGGTCTGCCCGGAGAACCGCTACATCGGTGGCCTCGTCGGCCCCCACCAGCTCCGCTTCCGCGTCCCGGCCATCAGGGAGGGTCACCAGGATCCGCTCGGCTCCCCGGACCACGTGGTCGTTGGTGAGGATGGTCCCGTCGGAATCCACCACGAAGCCGGATCCCAGCGAGGGGACCCGCTGCGCCTGGGTCCGGCCTCCGGGAAAGCCGAAGAAGCCGCCGAAGAAGTCGTCGAAGGGATCCCGGACCCGAATCTGGCGGGTCCGGATCACATTCACCGTGACCACCGACGGGGAGACCCGCTCCGCCGCCCTGACCACCGCCGTCTCCCGGGAGCTCGCCAGCTCCTGGTCCCTGGCCCCGGACACGGGAGGTGGAGGCGTCGCTTCAGCGGGAGTGGAGGCGGAGGGCGGGGTGTCGGACCCGATGACTTCAGCGTCCTCGTGGGCCGTGAATCCCTCCTCCGGGGTGCATCCGGCAAACCAGACGCCCGAGAGGACGAGCCAGACGCACACGGGGACCGGTGCCGCGGGCACCCGACGGAAAAAGGGAGAGGCGGACATGGGAGTGGCGACGGCTGTGGTCAGAGCTCCTTGCCCAGGGTCTTCCAGTCGTCCAGAAAGCGCTGGAGTCCCGTGTCGGTCAGGGGATGCTGCATGA
>SKVI01000229.1 GCA_007129525.1 Gemmatimonadota bacterium
ACTGGTTCATGCTGCGGCAGGCCGAGTCCCAGGCGGTGGCCCGACAGCTCTGGCACGAGTGGTATCCCCAGATCGTCTTCAACCACCACCAGCACTCTCCCTTCCCCACGCGGATCTTCATCCCGCCCTTTGCCGACCCGCTGAACCCGCACATCCCGCCCCTGGTGGTCCGGGGCGTGAACATGGTGGGCGAGCATATGGCCAAGCGCTTTGAGGAAAAGGAGATGCCCGGTGTCATCTCAGGTGTCACCTTCACCATGTGGTGGAACGGGGGAATGCGCACAGCGCCCTACTTTCACAACCAGGTGGGGATCCTCTCGGAGGTGGCGCACCGCTACGCCTCGCCCCAGTACCACGACCCCGACGACCTGCCGGAGTCCATCCGGGCCGGAAGCCGAGTGGTGTCCATGACCGAGCCCTCCATCTTCTACGCCAACCCCTGGGAAGGCGGCTGGGCCCGGCTGGCCGACGCGGTGGAGTACCACTTCGTGGCCTCCATGGGCACCCTGGACATCGGGTCCAGGCTGCGCGAAGACTGGCTCTTCAACATCTACCGGATGGGCTCGCACCAGATCCGGGACGGTGTGGCGGGAGGGCCGTTCGCCTACCTGGTTTCGCCGGAAGACCAGTGGGACCGGGGTGAGGCGGTGGAGATGCTGAACGTGCTCCGGCGGGGCGGGGTGGAGATCCACCAGGCCACCGAGCCCTTCCTGGCCGACGGCGAGAGCTACCCGGCAGGGACGTACGTGGCCTATGCCGGACAGGCCTTCCGGGCGCATCTCATGGATCTGATGGAGCCCCAGGAGCACCCGCAGCGCGAGCTCTACCCCGGCGGTCCCCCCGAGCCTCCCTACGGTGGGCTGGCCGGGTGGACCCTCCCCATGCAGATGGCGGTGAACGTGGCCCGGGTGGAGGAGCCCTTCCAGGCGGAGGTCCGGGAGGTGGATGAGGTTCCGGCGCCGGAGGGCCGCATCGCCGGCGACGGATCCTTCGGCTACGCTCTCTCGGCTCAGCGCAACGCGTCGCGGACGGCGGTGAACCGGCTTCAGGCCGCAGGGGAGCGGGTCCACCTGGCCAGCGAGGCCTTCGACGTGGGCGAGCACCACTTCCTTCCGGGGGCCTTCGTGGTGGAGGCGGGGAGCGGTACCCGGAGTCGGGTGGAGGGGGTGGCCCGGGAGCTGGGCCTCCACGCCGTGGGCCTCGAGACGGCGCCCCCCGGAGAGCTCGTGGCCCTGGACGCTCCCCGGATGGGGATGTACATGCCCTGGACCGGGAACATGGATGAGGGCTGGACCCGTTACCTCTTCCACCAGCATGACTTCCAGCCCGACACCCTCCGTAACGCCGATCTCCGGGACGGCGACCTGGCCGGCTATGACGTCATCGTCTTCACCGACCAGGGGGCCGGATCGATCCTGGAGGGACGGAGGCCCGGCACCATGCCCGATCCCTACGTGGGTGGGGTAGGGGAGGAGGGCGCCGAGAACCTGCGGCGGTGGGTGGAGGCGGGGGGGACCCTGGTGACCTTCGATGCCGCCGGGGACTTCGCCATCGAGGCACTGGACCTTCCGGTGGCCAACGCCACGTCGGAGCTGGACCGGGCCGACTTCTTCGTGCCGGGGTCCCTCATCCGGACCGCATTCGACAACACCCACCCCATCGGCTTCGGGATGCCCCCGGAGACGGCGTCGTTCTTCCAGAACTCCCGGGGGTGGGAAGTCCTGGACCCGGAGCGGGTTGACGTGGTGGGCCGATACGCCGATGCCGACCTTCTCATGAGCGGCTGGGAGCTGGGGGCCCAGGAGCACCTGGCGGGAATGCCGGCGGTGGTCCGGGTGCGTGTGGGGGAGGGTGAGGCGGTGCTCATCGGTTTCCGGCCCCAGTTCCGGGCGCAGCCCACCGGCACGTACCGCCTCTTCTTCAATGCCATCCACGGTGCCGGCGCACAGGACCGGGCCGGCCTCCTGGGTCTTCGGGGTCAGGAGGCTGCACAGGCTGTGGGCTCGGGCTCGCGCTGAGGGCCGCGGGCATGCCGTCGTCCCCCGACCCACCCCGGGAGGAGCCCTGGATCGAGACCCGGCGGGGGGGCCTCTTCTTCGTGAACGCCCTCCTCATCTTTCCCCACGTCATGGTGGCGGTGCCGCTTCTCACCCGGGTCCTGGTGCGGGCCCGAGGCGGGTTGCAGGAGGAGGCGGTCATCGTGGACACCTTCCCCCTCCTGGCCGAACACCTCCTGCCCCGTATGGGCTGGCTCCTGGTAATCCCCATCGGCCTGGTGGTGTGGAACCTCCGCCTGGAGCAGGGGCGCCTGCCCCGGACGGGGCTGCTGGCCTTCCTGGCCCTGCACCTCCTGGCGCTGGGGTGGACGGTGGCCACCTGGCTCGGCCTCACCGGGGGAACCCTCCCGGGCGGGTGGCCGTGAGCCGGGACGGGGATGTCCGCGAGGTGGGATTCGAGGTCCTCCGCACCGCCCGGGTGGCGGTGGTGGGGGGAGAGGAGGGGAGGGCCGCCGCCTCCACCTGGTTCGTTCTGCACGGGTACCGGCAACTGGC
>SKVI01000268.1 GCA_007129525.1 Gemmatimonadota bacterium
CTGCCCCATAGAAGGAGGTTCAAATGCCCTCCGACCCGGGAAGGCAAGATTCAGCGGAGCATCTTGGAAGGGCGAGCGAGGCAGGGCCGGATAGAAAACGAACCCGTGCGGGCTGACCCCATCTCGAAGAGCGAGAGCAAGACGACCCCGGAAGATAAAGCCCGGCAAGGCCTTGTGCCTTGTCGGGATTCTCATTGTGGGAATCGCGACCGGGCACATTATCACTCTGAGAGTGGATCTCATTACATTTCGTCACACATGAGGCGATGCGGGAGTGACCCCTCCCTCGTCGAACGGGTGCGGCTCGAGCTCCGGCTCTCGAACACGGCCATCCGGGTGGAGGACAGCTTCCAGCACGAGCTTCGGATCGGCGTGGGCGTGCCCGTGCTCTCCTGTTCCCGCACTGATCGATGAGGGGCCGCCGCGGCGCTTCTTATCGTCACGGCGGACGACGAGTGTAACGATTGGAACTCCACGCGCGAGACCGGATCTTTGGCGCCCGGACCGCCGGGATCCCACCCTGCGCCACCGGGTATCAGCTGTGGGCCGGGGCTCTGCAAAGTCGTTGCGCGAGGGGCATCACGCAGCGTTTCGCTGGGCCGGCAGGCTCCCTTCTCCCTCACCCACACCCCCAAGCTCCGTGAAGCGCACCTCCGGCCTCGTCCTCTCGTTGTTCCTGGTCTGGGGCACGGCAGGATGTGATTCCGATCCCACCGGAAGCGACATGGCGCTCCTGGACGAGTGCACCCCGGAGCTGTCCCTGCCCTCGCTGGGTGTCGGTGAGGGGATGAGCATCACCGGAAGTGCCCTCCAGCTCCTCTGTCTCTCGCCTGACGAATCGGCGGTCTCGGAGTACGTGCTGGTTCTCCACGCCGCCACCGGCGCACCCGCCGACACCGTGCGGCTGGACCTTCGCTCCCAGGGACTCCGCCCGCCTGGCCAGGAGCCGGGTCCCCTGGCCTCGGCCGCACCGGCCACGCCCACTCCCTCGCTGTTGCCCGCCCACGGGAGCGCATCGCACGACCACGGACCGGCGGCCCTGCCTCACCCGGACCACGAGCACCACCTGGAGCTCCGGCGAACGGAAGCGCGCGAGTTGGCCGCCCGGGTCCGCCTCGGAACCCCCGCCGCCGGCCCCGCCCCCATGGCCCGCGCCTCGTCGCTGCCGGAGGTGGACGAGCTTCTCCGGTTCAATGCCCGGTCCCGGTCCCCAGCCTGCCAGGATCCCATCTACCGGACCGGGCGGGTGGAAGCCGTGTCGTCGCAGGCCATCGTGGTAGCCGACACCCTCAATCCCGCCGACGGCTTCACCCGGAGCGACTACCAGGGGTTCGCGGCGGCGTTCGACACCCTGGTGGCGCCCCTCACGGATGACGCCTTCGGCGTCCCCTCGGACATCGACGGCAACGGGCGCGTGATCCTCTTCTTCACCCAGGAGGTGAACCGCCTAACCGAAGCCGACTCCGACACCTTCATCGGAGGGTTCTTCTTTGCCCGGGACCTCTT
Organism: Gemmatimonadota bacterium; assembly: GCA_007129525.1. Taxonomy (GTDB): domain Bacteria; phylum Gemmatimonadota; class Gemmatimonadetes; order Longimicrobiales; family Gaopeijiaceae; genus PWLA01. Next base: position 1,507 of record SKVI01000268.1, read on the forward strand.
CCCCACCGAAGACACCGAGCGCTTGCAGGCCTGTCCCCACAGCAACGAAGCCGAGATCCTCTACCTTCAGGTCCCGGACCCCTCGGGCACCATCGGCGGCAACGTGCGCTCGGTGGACTTCGTGCGCCGGGTGATCCTGGCCACCCTGGCCCACGAGCAGCAGCACCTCGTCAACGCGGCCCGCAGGCTCCACGTCGTCCGCAGCCCCGAGCCCTTCGAGGCGGTGTGGCTCAACGAAGGCCTCTCGCACATGGCCGAGGAGCTCCTCTTCTACCGGGCTTCCGGGCTGTCGCCCGGGCAGGATCTGGACGTCCCGCGCCTCCAGCAGGTAGGAAGCCGGGCCATCGACGCCATCAACCGGCACCAGCTCGCCAACGCCCAGCGCCTCCGGACCTACATCGAGGGCCCGCACTCCAGCTCCCCCTACAGCGATCAGGATCTGCTGGCCACGCGGGGGGCGGCATGGCACTTCCTCCGGTATGTCGCCGACCGGCGAGGCGGAGATCAGGAAGCCCTCTTCCGCCAACTGGTGGATGCCCCCCGGACCGGGCTCGACAACCTTGGCGCCGCCCTGGGTGGTAGCTCCACCCTCCACACCTGGCTCAGCGACTGGAGTGTGGCCGTCTACGCCGACTCGCGGGTACCGGGCCTGCCGGATCGATATCGGGACCGGAGCTGGAATCACGTGTCCATCTTTCGGACGTTGGACCAGCAGAACGGCGAGTCGGATCCGCCCTTTCCGCTGGCCGTGACCACCCTGCCCGACGCCGGCGAGCGGACCCGGTCGGTGGCCGGCGGCGGGAGCGCATACCTGCGCTTCGCCCTGGACCCGGGCGCGCACGGTGAAATTCAGGTGGCCGTAGGTGTGGCTCCGCCTCCATCCTCTCTCCGGGGCGTGCTTCTCCGGATCCGCTGACCCGGCGACATCTCCACCCACAAACGCCCTGCGACGTTGGGTGACCGTCCCACCCCGAGCCCTCGCCCCCTGCCGCCGCCCCTTCTATCTTGCAGGCGTCTCCAGGTCCGTTCC
>SKVI01000099.1 GCA_007129525.1 Gemmatimonadota bacterium
ATCGACCTGGCTCACACTCACTTCGGTTCGAGCTTCGGGGACCGGGGCCATGGCGGTCCACTCCCCCACCGCTTCCTCGGGGACCTCCTCCACCTCACAGCCCACCGTCAGGATGAGTCCGGCGAGGGCGACGATGAGCACCCATGCGAATGTGAGAGTGGTACGGGTGATCCGCGATGGCGACGTGTCGGTTGGCTGCTTCATGACGATCTCCCTGAGCGGTGAGCGTGGCGATTCAACGCGGCGGCTGCAACTCAGGTGATACCGTAAACGGTTGTGCAAGTTTCGCTTAGTGTCTTGCACGGCGCGCTGTCAGTCGCCTCCCTTGCCCGCTTTGGCCCGTCCCTTGTCGGCCGACGACCTGGAGGTGGAGCCGCCACCACTCGTATTGTCCTTCGACGGCGACGTCCCGGAGGAGGTCCCGGCCTTCGGGGATTCGGCCGTGCCTGAGCTCGACTTCCCTCCTGATGGGGGAGACGAGACGGCGGCCTTCGGCCGTCCGCGGTCCTTCTCGGTGGGGTCGCCCATGTCGATCCCGCCACGAAAGCTAGCGCCGTCCTCCAGCACCACTCGGGGGGCGGTGAGGTCTCCGTCCACCTGAGCGGAGCCCCGGAGGATCAACTGCTCGTCGGCGGTGAGATCTCCTTCCACTCGCCCTTCGACGGTGATGAGACGGGCCGTGACGTCGGCCTTGACCTCACCTTCGGAGCCTATGGTGAGGGCATGCTGTTTCAGGCTCACCGTGCCGTCCACATGGCCCTGGATCAGGAGGTCCTCGTCACCGGACACCTCTCCGCGGATCCGGATGGACCGGCCGATGGTGGCCTGCTCCACGGGCTTCCGGGTTCGCTCACGTGAAGCGGCGGGCTCCTGGGCGTCGCGCCGGGGGGGTGTGGTTTCGTCCGAGGTGTCGTCCTTCTTCCACATCTGGTGTCTCCCTGGTTGAGTGTAGGGGGTGCCTCCGAACGGGGCCGGAGGCGAGCCTGGAGATGTTCTGCATCGAAGGAGGGCGCCGATTTCGAATCCCGGCTCCACCTGCGTGCGAGGGTCAGACCATTCATCTAGCGCAACGACCGTGCCCGGCCTGACACGAAGGCGACGCCAGCACCGGCTGCGTCGGGGCCTCAGGTCGATCACCAGGGTGATCCGGGATCCCGCAGCCGACCTGGGAGGGGTGTGCCGGCGCCGCGCCCGTCTCCCCCACCCGGCACATTCTTCCGCCTTCCCGGTCGCAAATTCCCGGTACCTGTGGAGGAGGCTCCCGGGACCCATGCGGTGGCGCCCACCAGGAGGGAGGCCGGAACTCACCGGGACCTCTCGGGTTGGGCCGGAGACCGAATCTCAACGGCCTCGTCCCGGCTCCGTTCACTGCTTCCGGTCAGGACCCGGTATGGCTCCCTCCATTTCAGGCCTTCACCACGTGACCGCCACCGTGGCGGAGGCCGATCCCGATGTCCGTTTCTACACGCGGGTTCTGGGACTGAGGCTGGTGAAGAAGACGGTCAACTTCGACAACACCGGTGTCTATCACCTCTACTACGGTGACGAGCGGGGACGTCCCTCGACTCTCATGACCACGTTCCCGTACGCCGGCAAGGGGCTGCGGGCGGGGACCAAGGGCGCCGGGCAGATCACGGTGACGTCGTTTTCCGTACCGCCGGGATCGCTGGAGTTCTGGAAGCGCCACCTGGCGGCACGGAAAGTGTCCTTCACCGAGGGGGCGGAGCGGTTCGGTGAGCATTCCCTCATGATGGAGGATCCTTCGGGGCTCAACATCGAGCTCCTGGAGGGGGCCGCGGATCCCCGTACGCCATGGGCGTCGGCGGAGATCGAGTCCGAGGCCGCCATCCGGGGAATCCACGGCGTCACCTTCGTGGTGCGCAGGGCCGGGGAGTCCATCCGCTTCGCCACGGAGGTTCTGGGGTTGAAGGTGGTGGAACAGACCGGGCGCCGCACCCGACTCGGCGTCGAAGATCGGCGGCCAGGCAGCTACCTGGAGGTGCTGGAGTCGGACCATGCCCCGGACGCCGTGAACGGTCTCGGAACGGTGCACCATGTGGCCCTGGCGGTAGCGGGAGACCAGGAGCAGCTCGCCTTTCAGGAAAGGCTCCGGACCATGGGATACCAGGTGACGGATGTCCGCGACCGCCAGTACTTCCGCTCCATCTACTTCCGGGAGCCGGGGGGGATCCTCTACGAGATCGCCACCGAGGGGCCCGGCTTCACCCTGGACGAGGACCTGTCCGAACTGGGAGCGGAGCTGAAGCTCCCGGCCTGGGAGGAGGAGAATCGGGATGCCATCGAGGCGGCCCTTCCACCCATCAACCCACACAGCGAGTAACGAACCGTGAGCCCCGACACCGGATCCGCAGGATCGAACCTGACCACCAGAGGGACCGGGCCCCACTCGGGACAGCCGGTGGCGCAGGCGGGAGCCCCCCTGGGTGAGGGCCGAGCCGCCATGATCAAGATCCATGGTCGCAACGCCGGCCCCCACAACATTCTGGACCTGTTCCGGATGCTGGATCGCCCGG
>SKVI01000384.1 GCA_007129525.1 Gemmatimonadota bacterium
CGGATCGAAATGCTGGATCCGGGGAAGTCCTTCCGCCCTGGCCGAGCGCTCGGCCAGTTCCCGGAGCGGGCCCGCCACCTCGGCACCCCAGCGCGAGAGGTTCGCCGGGTCGTACCCACCCGGCCCCAGGTAGTGATCCAGGAGGCGCCGCAGGAGAGGGTCGTCGTCGAACCAGTTGTCGGACAAATCCCGGATGAAGGGCTCGAAGGAATAGTCCACGGGTCACCTCCTTGGGTCGATGAATACGGCGCGTCGGCCCTGCGCACCGCCCTCTGGTCATGTATCGTGAGGCCGACAGTTCCGAGCCCGGACCACGTTCCAGCACAGCGACGGAGACCCGCACATGTGCCGCTTCACCTTTTATCGGGGCGAGTCCCTGCCCCTCAGCTCACTGCTCACCGAGCCGGACAACTCCCTCATCCACCAGAGCACCCACGCCCGGGAGCGCACGGAACCCCTGAACGGCGACGGGTTCGGCGTCTCCTGGTACGTACCCGACCTCAGCGAGCCCGGGCTGTTCCGCTCCATCAGTCCGGCATGGAGCAACCAGAATCTGCGCTCGCTGGCTCGGGTGGTGGAGAGCCCGTGCATTCTGGCCCACGTGCGGGCCGCCTCCGAGGGCCTCGAGGTCACCGAACCCAACTGCCACCCCTTCGTCCGGGGGCGTCACTCCTTTATGCACAATGGGGAGCTGGGCGGGTTCAGCAAGGTGCGCCGGCCCCTCCTGGCCTCCCTCAGCGACCCGTCGTTCCACGCCATTCGGGGCACCACCGACTCCGAGCACCTCTTCGCGGTCTTCATGGACGAGCTGGCCCGCGAGGACAGCTCCACCGGATGCGAGCCCATGGCCCGGGCCCTGGAGCGCACCGTGCGCCGGGCCATGGAGTTCGTGGCGGAGCACGCTCCCGGTTTACCCAGCCGCCTGAACCTCCTGGTAAGCGATGGTGAGACCGCCGTAGCCTGCCGCTTCGCCAGCGAGGAGGCCATCCGGGCCGAGAGCCTGTACGTGAGCCACGGCAAACGGTACCACTGCCAGAACGGCCTCTGTCGGATGGTACAGGGCTCCGGCGCCGGCACGCGGGCCGCCCTGGTGAGCTCCGAGCCCCTGAGCGACGGAGAGATGTGGGAGATGATCCCCCGCAATCACTATGTCACCATCGACGCCGACCTGAAGGTCAGCGTTCAGGCCATGACGGCCTGAGGCGCGCCCACCCTGCGAGCCGTCGTCCCGCTACCGGGCCAGGGGGCCCTCCTCCACCGTAACGGCGTAGTCGAAGATGTGAAGCAGCCCCTGCTCCGAGGCCCACATCTGCGCATGGCTGTGTCCCACCCGGGCCACGAACGAAATCCGATGGTTGTGCCCCTCCTCACCGTAGAGGTGGTTCACGTAGTTGAAGTACGTGATCCCCCGCTCCAGTCGGTGGGCCCCCTGCATCATGGCGGCGCATCCCCTGGCCAGGGCAGCTCCCTCCGGATCGCTGTCGTTCAGTCCGTGGAAGTAGATCACGTCACGGGCTCCGAACTGCCGCCGCATCTGGTCCGCCGGCACCGCCGCGATGTAGGGCCAGTCGTCAAGGCCCTCCAGCCCTGAGCCGTAACGGTTGTAGCCCTCGCATTCGTCGATGACGTCGGTAGAGGGCACGGAGAACTCGTCCCGGGTCCGGACGTCCGGGTCCACCCGCTCCGGCGTCAGGTACACGTGGCTGGAGGGCTGGGCCACGACGTAGCGGATGTGGACGCCTCGGGGTCGAGCGACTTCCTCCTCGAATCGGCTCGCCGCCGCGTAGCGGTTGGTGAACTGGCCCCCGCCCGAATGCCCTGCCAGCACCACGATCTCCAGGTTCGGGAAGAGCCCGGGGTCGGTGAGGTCGGTGAGAAGTCGGTCGAAGATCTCGAAGGAGCTGATGGAAACGTCCCGGGGGTGGGTCTCCGTGCTCCCGGACGGCCCACCCCAGAACCGCTGGCTGCTGGTCCGCCAGAACACGTCGGTGGCTCCGATCTCATTGTCGTCGGCGAAGGAGGCCGTCATGAGCTTGGGTCCGATGATCAGCGTCTCGTCCAGCGCCCCCGGGACCCGTTCGGCCGCCCGCACCATGTTGTCGAAGTAGGTGCCGGCGTTGGTGGCCACCCCGTGAATGGAGAACACGATGCGCCGGATGTCGGGATCGGGCTCGTCGATGGCCTGGGTGGAGCAGAAGGGAAGGCTCAGCACCTCGCCGTCCACCTCTACGTCGTAGCGCTCCGGACAGAGCTCCTGACCCGCCAGCTCCGGCGCGACGAGCGCCGACGACGCCAACACCACCATGCCGGCGAGGACGAAAAGGAGCAAGGTCGGCGGCGAGACGGTGCGTCGACGAACAGAAGCGGGGGTATCCACCTGAAGGCCTCCTGGAAGTGCGTCTGGGCACCGGTCCGGCAGTCGGCAACAGCCAGGGCAAGGCGGTCCGGTGCATGTGGGCAAGCTCACGACCCTGTATCGGAATCTGACGTGCATACTGGCGGGGGGGACCCCGCCGATCAAGTCTAG
>SKVI01000397.1 GCA_007129525.1 Gemmatimonadota bacterium
CCTCCACCGCTACGGGTGCGGGTGCCCGAGGCCGAGCCGCTATGGAGGCGGGCGGTGGAGAGGGTCAGGGGGTTGGTGGGGGTGTAGGAAGGCCGCTCCAGCTATCGCACGAACCGACTGCGGCGGTCACCTTGCGCGCTTTCGTTCACTCTTTCCGGAGGCGTCAATGGCTGAGCAGATCGTGTTGGACGTGGTGGAGGATTTCCCTGGGGGGCGCGTGCGGGCGGGTGACGTGTTCTACGTCGATCCCTCGTACCCGGACCGCCCGCTGGTAGAGCTACGGTATCACGGGCCCGCCATGCTGGAGGAGCTCGGCCGCCAGCTCCACCTCATGAGTTGCCGGTCCCTCGCTTGCCACCGCTGCCCCCTTTCCGGGTCCTGCCCACTACGTCCCCGGGCGGCGGGCCGTCGTCGGTGGGTTCAGCTGGTGGATTAGACGAGCCCCCGAGGGATTGCTCCACTTGGCCAAGAAGACGCCTGATGCCCTCCACCGCCTCCCTGGCTTCATCGTCGCGCCGGTACGGTCGGCCCGCGTTGCTTACAAGCCACTCCATCCGCACATGCGGAAGCGCCCTGGAGATCATCTGCAGGCTTTCGAGCGATGGGTTTCGGTTGTCGGGGTTGGTCCACTCGCTGATGCGCTGCTCCCGGAAGTTCCCTCTCTCGGCTGCTTTCCTTCGGCTGCCGCGCCCTTCTTGATCGAAGACCCAGGCCAGGCGGCCGGCGAAGCTGCTCAGGTCGTGCTTGGGTGAGCCCATGAAAATGATCCTCTTGCGAAACTTCCGCAGATGCGTTATTAGTGTCTCTACAGCGGGCCGATGACCCGCGTCACACCTAACTACAGCAGGACTATCCATCATGAGAGCAGCACCGAAGGAAACGCAACCCCCGCGGAATGCCACCGCCACGGTGGCGATGACCGAAGAGGAGAAGAGAGCTGTCCGTGGCGTTGCGGCAGCTCGCGGGATCACGGAGAGCGACACCCTCCGTGACTACACGATGGCGCAAGTGGTAGACCAGTTCGCGAGAATCCGCGCCGTCGCTCAAAGCGATACCTAACCCTGGTGGAGCACGAGATCTGACCATGATGCCCCACCGTAACCACGCCCGAGGCGACCGCGCAGTACCGCGCGGCGGGCAATCCGGAACCAAGGAGCTACCGATGAGCCGGACCACGAAGGATCCCAAGGCGAGACGCTCCGACCCTCGCTGGGCCCGGAGGCGGGACCAGAGGATCGGCTACTACTCACACCTCACAGGCAACCCGAAGCAGGTCGCCCGCACGATGGGCTTCACGCCCCGGATGGCCAGGTTCGTGGCCAACGGCGACCGCCGCTCTCTGCCGCAGCACCTGGCCGAGCGCATCGACCGCTACTGCGACGGACCAGCCAGCCCGCTCCCCCTCGTGGCCGGCCAGGTCGAGCGGATCCTGTACCGCTGGGGTCAACGCCTCGATCGGGGGGAGATCCTGGACCTGCGGGAGCAGGCCTGTGAGCGAGAGGCCACGAAGCAGGGCAAGGTCGATCTGCTCCAGCTTTGCCTCCGGACGCAGGTCACCCCGGAGTCGCTGGCCGACATGGCCCGGCTGGCTCCCGTCCAGGCGGTCGCCCTGCTGGAGCTCGCCGCCTACTCCGTCCTGCTGCTGGAGGAACTGTGATGGCGACGCCCGCACCGAAAGGCGACCTCGACACCGTCCAACTCAACGCCTGCGCATCCATCCAGGACGTGATGGACCGCATGCGGGAGTCGAGGCGCCCCACGACCCGCCAGCGGGTGATCTGGATCGGGGAGGACGGCCAGGTCTGCTGCCGGGACATCCGGCTCCAGATGGCGCTCCGCGAGCTGGACCACGCGGGGAGGGTGCTCGGATGAGCCGCGTCACCGTGGCCATCGGACGCCGGAGCCCCACGAACATCACCGAGGGGACGATCACATGCCCGTGCGGATACCGGGGCCAGCCCCTGGAGGTGGAGCGGTGGGGCATGCTGCCCTCGGGTTGGCTCGGGCTTTGTCCCTGCGGCTCCAGCCGCCAGGTCGAGCCGAGGGAGGCGGGACGATGAGCTACCAGGACGAAGTGTCCATCCCCTGCCCCGCGTGCGACCTGGGGGAGTTGACCGTGGCCTGCTACCCGGGCGAGCCCGCCGTGCACTGGCCCCTCGACCGAGCCCACCCCGGCTCCTACGACGAGGTGGACGTCACCGGCCAGGACTGCGACTGCGAGCTCGATCACGAGCGGGTGCGAGACGAGGCGTTCGCGGAGTACAACGACCGATGTCAGATGCTTGCCGATATCGAAGTCGACGCCCGGATCGAGGCGCACCTGGAGCGGGACGCTTACGCCTGAAACAACAGTGCCCCGGGGGGAGGCGAATCCCCGCCGGGGCTGTGCTACCGATGAACCTGAAACTTGGAGAATCCGAATGACGAACGCAACCGCAGCACCGCCCAACTCGCTCCGCCTGTACGAGCTCCCCGACGCGATCCGGGAGATCGAGGCGGAGATCATCGAGGCCGAGGGCGAG
>SKVI01000303.1 GCA_007129525.1 Gemmatimonadota bacterium
ACGGAGAACCGCTCGTCCCACGCCGGCGACAGGGCGCCCTGCACCGACTGGAAGGCCCGGAGAGTCCGGGTCATCTCGTCGGCTTCAGGGCGAAGTTCTGCGTTCTCGCTCCAGGCGGCCACCAGTTCGTCACGGAGGAGCTCCAGGAGCCGACGCCAGAGAACCAGGCCGTCTTCCGGGGGCTCGATCTCTTCACCCTTCCGGGCGTCGCTCACGGCCTCCGCCAGGGTGACGAGCTGGTGGATGAGCTCGGCCTGCCGCCCCAGCTCCTCCTCCTTCGTGTCCTCACGCCACCGATCCAGAACCCGGACCACGGCTCGACGGAGGTCGGCGTGGGGCACGCTCGAGGCCAGGCTGTCGTCGGAGGGCGGCGATCCCGATTTCCGGTCGGAGGCAGGCTCGTAGGCCGGGAAGCCGCCCGTGTCCCGGACGTGCCGAGACGACGAGCGAAACCCGGGGGGGGAATCCTCCGCGCTCGCCATGGCGCTAAGCTCCCTCCATCAGGTCGCGCTTCTCCAGGTCGTGTTTCTGCATGAGCCGGTAGAGAGTGGTCCGATCCACCCCCGCCTGCCGGGCCGCTTCGGACATGTTTCCTCCACTTTCCTGCACCAGCCGCTCCAGGTAGGCCTGCTCGAACTCGGCGATGAGCCGGTCGCGGGCCACGTGGTACTCGGTGTCCAGAAAGCTCTCGGTGAGGCCGGCGATTCCGCCGGCACTCCGTGAAGAACCCCCTTCAGTGGACGGAAGGTCCCCGGGTTCGATCTCCTGGCCCTCCTCGGTCAGCACCACCAGGTGCTCCATCACGTTCTGCAGCTCCCGCACGTTTCCGGGCCAGTTCCGCTTCTGGAGATCCCGGATCGCCTCCTCCGAGAAGTGGGGCGGCTTCTCGCCCGTGTCCCGGTGCCGCTTCCAGTACTCCAGGAAGAAGTGGTTGGCCAGGAGCGGAATGTCGGACATCCGGGCTCTGAGGGGCGGGACGTCGATGGGCACCACCCGGAGCCGGTAGTAGAGATCCCGCCGGAGCCGCCCCGATTCCACCGCATCCAGGGGATCCTGGTTCGTTGCGGCGATGAAGCGCACGTCCACCACTGCGTCGGTGGACGAACTCCCCACCCGCCGGACCACGCCGTCCTGCAGGACCCTCAGCAGCTTGGCCTGGATGGTGAGCGACATCTCGCCCAGTTCGTCCAGGAAGAGCGTTCCCCGGTGGGCCGCCTCCAGCAGCCCGGGCTTGTCCTTGACCGCCCCAGTGAAGGCTCCCTTCACGTGCCCGAACATCTCGGACTCCAGCAACGTTTCCGGAAGCGCCGCGCAGTTCAGCGCCACCATGGGCCGGGCCTTCCTCCGGCTGTGGGCGTGGATGTACTGGGCGAACATCTCCTTTCCGGAGCCGCTCTCCCCGGTGAGGAAGACCGAGGCGTCGGTCCGGGCCACCTTCCGGGCCAGCTCCAGCGCCGCCTTGAACCCGGTGGCCTCGCCGATGAAGGCAACCTCCGAGTCCTTGCCGTGGCCATGCTCCATCTGGAGCGAAGTGCGGCGCTGGCGGCTCTCCTGGGCCACCTTGACGGCGTGGCTGGCGCGCCCCATGAGAACGTGGAGCTGGGTCGAGGAGAAGGGTTTCGGAAGGTAGTCCCAGGCGCCGGCCCGAAGCGCCGAGAGGCTCGACTCCACCGACGGGTTCCCCGTCATGATGATGACGATGGTGTCGGGCGAGGTCTCGAGGCAGGCGGTGAGGAGCTTCATCCCCCCCACCCCCTTCATGTAGAGGTCCAGGAGCACGATGTCGAAGCTCCGGCGCTCCAGGAGCTGGAGGGCCTCCTCGCCCCGGTGCGCCGTCTTGATCTGGAAGCCCTCCTGCTCCAGCACGCTGGCGCAGCTCTCACGGATCGTGTCCTCGTCGTCCACGATGAGGACGCTGATTTCCTCCCGGGTGTCTCGATCCACTGACGGGGGTCCGGCAGCTTCCTCTCCGGACGGGTCTGCGCCGGAGGGGGGACTGGCCCACCGGCTGGATTTGGCCCGATCCGTGGATCCCATGACAACCGCTCCTTCTCAAAGGGAAGAATTTCACCGTGGGAGGGGCGGGTCGCACCCTCCTGCCACCGAACCGGGAGTTCGGCCTGCAGGTGCACCGGGTGCACGCTTTGTACCAGACTTCCCCGAGGGAGATCCCAAATGTGAGGAAATCCCCCTACAGCGTTGCGAAAAGACTACAAACAGGGGATCCGGAGGGGTGGGAGCGGCTCTGCCAGCGCCTTTCACACTCTCGCAGGTTGCAAGGTGGGAACCTACAATGCAACAGAATCCTGAGCCCGCATTCCCGGAAAACCCTGCGGTTGGCAGGGCGCAGGGGCGTGTGGGAGCCGGGGCGCCTCACCGGAGGGGGCGTGGCGAAGGCGCCTCGCCCGGCTCAGGAAGCCAGCCGGTCCTCGCGGTAGGGTTCCACTCGGCGGCCGGGGCCCTCGGTTCGGGCCCGCTTCAGGGCCGTATTGGCACGGCGGACCATCTTTTCCGCATCC
>SKVI01000348.1 GCA_007129525.1 Gemmatimonadota bacterium
CCTCCGACGGCGCAGCCGGCGACGGGACCTCCTTCATGCTCCACGAAGACCGGGGGGTGAATACCGCGCCGGCCTGGTCTCCGGACGGATCGTGGGTCCTCTGGGCCGGCGATGGGGACGGAGCGTTGAACCTGCTGGCCCGGGAGCCGGGCGCCGACGAGGCCGCAGGTCCCCTCCGGCAGATCACCCGGACGCTCACCGGAGCCAACCACCCCGCGGTGGACTCCCGGGGCCGCTGGATCTACTTCACGATCCAGGACGCCCAGGGCTGGGACCTGGTCCGCATGCCCTTCGAGCCGGCCCTCTGGGGAGCGCCCTCGCCGGTGCAGGAGCGGTTCCATGCCGGAGGCGGTGGCTCCGGCGAGGTGCCGGCGGGCCTGGACCTCGAGCCCGACCACCGTGCCTGGTCCCCCTTCCGCTCCCTTCTCCCCCGGTACTGGCTTCCCGACTGGCACGAGCCGGAGTCGGTGGGCGACGTTCGCGTGCTTCCCTGGGTCGTGGGCCTCGAGACCTCGGGTCGCGACCTGGTGGGGCGCCACTCGTGGGCGCTCGCCGTCGGGGCGGGGGTCCCGGACCCGGGTCGGCGCACCGAGCTCCGGAGCCACTGGCGGTGGGCCGGGCTGGGTCAGCCGGCCCTCACGGTGGTGGCGGAGCAGAGCTACCGGACCCTGGGAGCCGCTCCGGTTCCGGAGACGGAGGCCGACACGGTGTACCCGGTGGCCCGGGAGCGGCGTGTGGGGCTGGACGCCGACGTGGTGCGGCAGCGGACCCGTTCCGTGGGTCAGCTCAGTGTCGGGGTCCGGGAGGTTCGGGAGCACCGTGAGATCCGGGAGGCCGACGGCGAGAGGAGCCCCCGGCTCCGGCTGGCGCGGCCCGAGCGGCGGCTCACCGAGCTCCGGGGAGGGATGGCGGTGAGCACCGTCCGGGGATTCCCCTTCTCCATCTCGCCGGAGGAGGGGGCGGCCCTCACGGTGCAGGGGCGGCACCGCTTCCACCGGGCGCTGGCCGATACCCTGGTGGGGGTTCCCGGGGTGGATGGGTCCTTCACCGAAGGGCTGGCCCTGGCCCGGGCCTTCCGGGCCTTCGAGCCGCCGGCCGGGATGCCGGACTTCAGTCGTGGTGGGATCGGCATCCGGGTGGCCGGGGGTGTGGCGTCGGGTCCCGGCGCCGGAGCCCGGCACTTCCTGGTGGGAGGGGGAGGCGGTGGCGGGGACGGGTTCGGTCGCTTCACCGCCTCCGAGGCGAACCCACTCTTCTCGGTCCGAGGCTACCCGCGGGGCGTGGTGGGAGGAGACCGGGTCTGGGCCGCCTCGGCGGAGGTGCGGGTGCCCCTGGCGAACCTCCACCGGGGCTTCGGCGCGCTTCCCCTCCACCTGGACCGGATGGCCGCGGGGCTCTTCGTGGACGCAGCCGGAGCCCGGGGGAGGGCCCAGGCCGTGCCCGTCTGGCGGGAGCGGGCGTCGATTGGCGTCGAACTCAGCCTCATCCACAGTCTCTTCTTCGGGACCCCCGATCAGATCCGCGCGGGTGTGGCCCTGCCGCTGGTCAACGGGGACGGCGCAGGGGTGTATATACAGAGCGGATGGTCGTTTTGACCCGGACCCCGAAAAAATTCGTCTTGGGTACTTGACCCACTACATATGGGGTCGTATGATGGTGACCACACCAAGATTTAGTGGTGTGGCCGCCAGCCTTTCCACAGGGAATTTGGCTCCTGGAGGGGATGTTCGGCGGTTTTCCACCTGCTGGAGAATGGTTTCCACTCCTTCTCCACACACTTCTCCACCAGTTTTCCACACTCGCGCCAGGAGACCCCGCACATGTCGTCCAGCAAGGAAGCGTCCGCCCCCCGTGAGCCCTGGATCTACGACGACCAGGTTCCCTCCGACCTCCCTCCGGCCGAGCTGAGCGAGAACGCCCGGATCGTGTTGGGGCGTCGCTACCTGAAGAAGGACGAGGACGGCAATCCCACCGAGGAGCCCGAGACCATGTTCTGGCGGGTGGCCCGGGTCATTGCCGAGGAGGATCGCCGGTACGGCGCGTCGGACGCGGCGGTGGAGGAGCTGGCCCGGCAGTTCTACGGCCTCATGACCCGGGGCGAATTCGAGCCCAACAGCCCCACGCTCATGAACGCGGGCCGGCCCCTGGGGCAGCTCTCGGCCTGTTTCGTGCTTCCGGTGGACGACGCCCTCTCCAACGGCAAGAGCGGGATCTACGACACGCTCCGCTCCATGGCCCTGGTGCACCAGTCGGGTGGAGGCACCGGCTTCTCCTTCTCCCGCCTCCGTCCCACCGGAGCCAACGTGCGCTCCACCATGGGGGTGGCGTCGGGGCCCGTGTCCTTCATGAAGCTCTACGACGCCTCTACCGAGGTGGTGAAGCAGGGAGGCACCCGCCGGGGCGCCAACATGGGGATCCTCCGGGTGGACCACCCCGACATCCGCGAGTTCATCACCTGCAAGGACGACACCTCTCAGGTCACCAACTTCAACATCTCGGTGGCGGTGACCGACG
>SKVI01000097.1 GCA_007129525.1 Gemmatimonadota bacterium
AAGAAGAGGGTGAGCCCGTTGACGAACTCCGCCGAGGTCATGTCCAGGAGCTGGATCGCGGTAGCCCACCCCGCCAGGATGCCCATGCCGATGGCCAGTGCCGTAACCACCGGAAACATGAGGATGCCCGCCAGCATCCTGGGGACCACCAGGTACGCCAGGGGCGGGTAGGCCAGGGTCTCCAGGGCGTCGATCTGCTCGGTGACCCGCATGGTCCCCAGCTCGGCGGCGATGTTGGCACCCACGCGCCCGGAGAGAGCCAGTCCGGTGAGGACCGGGCCCAGTTCCAGCATCATCGTCTTCCCCACCAGGACCCCTACGAAGTAGAGGGGGATGGCGCCGGTGAAGGTGTACGACGCCTGCAGCGCCAGCACGATCCCCGTGAACATGGCAATGAAGAGGGCGATGGGCACCGAATCCACCCCCACCCGGGCCATCTGGGGCAACAGCAGTCGCAGCCATACATCGACGTGCCGCAGGGCCTGGATGGTCTGGCCCGTGAGCACGCCCCACTTTCCCACCCCTTCCGCCAGGGTGACGCCGCTGCGCCCCAGCGCAGCGAAGGGAGTTCCCAGGATTCGGATCATGACGGGTGCATTGGGCGTGACGCTCTCTGAAGTGGACACGGCAAAGCGAGGGGGGAGGGCCCGACCTCAGCCGGCGAACGTACGGGGATACGAGTCCGGAAAGATAAGCAAAGGCCCGAATCAGACGCTACCGGGCCGAAGGAAGGTGGTTCAGGGAGCGGGGGGAAGGGCGTCCACCAGGGTGAAAACCACCTCCTCACTGCCGTCGCCGTCAGGCGAATCCACGGTGCACGCCACCGACACCCGTGCCACACCCCGGCGCCCATCCTTCACCGCAACCTCCACGTCCACCTTCTGCTCGGGACAGCGGATCCGGGTCCGGACCTTGCGCCCCGGAGGCCGTTCACGGACCTCCAGGGGATTCCGGAAGAGGATCATGGTGGAGCGGCGACCGTTGGGCAGCGGTCGGCTCACCTTCACCTGCCGCAACCAGTCCGGCTGGTAGCTGATCTGGTACTCGAACCCACGCTGGTCCGTGCCCGTACCGTTCCGATTGTGTCGTGCCACTGGTGCTCCCGGCCGCTCGTCCCTGGTGCCGGACCTCTCACCCCCCTACGGCCCGGACTCGGAGGCGAATCTTCCCATCGCCGGGACGTCTGTCAAGCTGCCGGGAGCCTACCGGATCGCGGCCGCGGTGCCCGGACCCTTTCAGAATCCAACGGGCACCGGTGGAACCAGCAGAACCAGCGCGGCCATGAGGCTCCACGCCATCCGGCGACGCCACGGCCCCGGGGTCGGCTCGCGTCCCACCATGTCGGCCGGAAGCGGCCGGCTTCGCCCCAGAAGGAACATGACGGCGGCCCAGGCCCACCAACCCGCCCACAGGAATCCCAGTAGCAGAAAGACTCCCACCGTGGCCCGGGCCCACCACCGCTGTCGTCCGGGGTGCAGCGCGTGAAGAATGTGGCCCCCGTCCAGGCGGGCCAGCGGAAGCAGGTTCAGGAAGGTGAGCATGAGCCCCAACCACCCGGCAAAGGCCGCCGGATGGAGCTCCAGCGCGGCGCCCCCCGGATCCACCGGCAGAAGTGCCACGAGGCCCCGAAGCAGGAGTGGCTCGCCCAGGCGGATGGGAATCTCCTGAAAGACGATGACGAAGGGGAGCCCCTCGACCCGGGGAAGCTGGGAGGGGCCGGAGAGCATGAGGCCCACTGTCAGGGTGGCGATGGCCAGCAGCAGGGAGGTCACGGGCCCCGCAATGGCCACGTCCAGGAGGGCCTTCCGGCTGGGAACGGCACTGCGGAGGCGGATGAAGCCCCCCAGAGTTCCCACCACCGACGCGTGAGGGGGAAAGGGAAGAAGGTAGGGGTAGCTGGTCCGGATCCCATGCCGGCCCGCCGCCAACCGGTGCGCCCACTCGTGGGCCAGGAGGATGGCCACCAGGGGAAGGGCGTAGGAAGCCCCGGAAAGCAGGGCAGGGAGGTCCAACCGGGTAGGCCACCAGAGCGGAACGCCGTCCACCACACCCGAGCGCACCCCCAGGGGGTCCACCCCCTGAAGGAGGGCTCCGGCGGTGAGCGTCGATACCAGGGTGAGCCCAAGGAGCGTACCCGCCACCCAGGGCTCCCACCACCGGCCGTCCTCCAGTCCGGCTTCGGCACCTGGAACGTCCAGCTCTCCGGCCTCCCCTCCCGTGCCCGCCGGCAAGGCAGGACCCTTGACCCGGTCACCCACGCCCATTACTATGGCCGCGATCCTTCAGTAGTATCGGGTGCCGGCAAGCCTGGTTCGCCCCGCACCCCTCCCTCCCGATTCTGCAAGCCAACGGGCTTGAGCTCGATAGAGACCTTCGGGTCGTTCCGACCTCTCCGCCGCCTGCGTCCATTCGACCTCCGCCAGCGCACGCCCCACCCCCGCTCCCACCCGATCCAACCGCCCGTCGGTACCAGCCGATCTGGAGACATTCGTGGACATCGCCGAACTGAAACGGAAAAACGTCGCCGAGCTACATGAGCTGGCCGAAGACCTGAACATCCAGAACTACTCGGGACTCCGCAAGCAGGACCTCATCTTCCGCATCGAGCAAAACCTCCTGGACACCGACGTGGTGCTCCGGGGCGAAGGGGTCCTGGAGGTCCTCCCCGAGGGCTACGGCTTCATGCGTTCTCCCGACTGGAACTACCTGTACGGACCAGACGACATCTACGTGTCTCCCTCGCAGATCAAGCGGTTCGATCTCCGCACCGGAGACACCATCCTGGGCCAGGTCCGGCCACCCAAGGACGGCGAGCGCTACCTGGCTCTGCTGAAGGTGGAGCAGGTGAACCTGGACGATCCGGAGAAGTCGAAGCATCGGATCGCCTTCGACAACCTGAAACCCCGCTACCCCAACACCCGGCTCCGGCTGGAGACCGAGAACGGCGACATCTCCATGCGGGTCATGGACCTCATCGCTCCCATCGGGATGGGGCAGAGGGGGCTCATCGTCTCTCCACCCAAGGCCGGTAAGACCACCCTCCTGCAGCAGGTGGCCAACTCCATCACCGAGAACCACCCGGAGGTCTACCTCATCGTGCTCCTCATCGACGAGCGCCCGGAGGAGGTCACCGACATGGAGGAGAACGTGAAGGGGGAAGTCATCTCGTCCACCTTCGACGAACCGGCGGAACGGCACACCCAGGTGGCCGACATGGTGCTGGAGAAGGCGAAGCGCCTGGTAGAGCAGGAGCAGGACGTGGTGATCCTCCTGGACTCCATCACCCGACTGGCCCGGGCCTTCAACGTCACCGTGCCCCACTCCGGCAAGATCCTCTCCGGCGGCGTCGACGCCAACGCCCTCCACAAGCCCAAACGGTTTTTCGGCGCCGCCCGGAACATCGACGACGGCGGGTCGCTCACCATCATCGCCACGGCGCTGGTTGAGACCGGGAGCCGGATGGACGAGGTGATCTTCGAGGAGTTCAAGGGCACCGGCAACATGGAGCTCGTCCTGGACCGGCACATCGCCGACAAGCGGATCTTCCCCGCCATCGACATCAATCGCTCCGGCACCCGGAAAGAGGAGCTCCTCCTGAGCGAGACCGAACTGAACCGGGTCTACCTCCTGAGAAACTTCCTCTCGGACATGCCGTCGGCCGAGGCCATCGAGTTCCTCATGGACCGGATGAAGCGGACAGAGACGAACCAGGAGTTCCTGGACTCCATGCAGGGGGGCTGACGGACCCGGAGGGGCGTTGGCTCAACCTTCGATGGCACCCTCGTAGCGAGGGTTCACCACCCAGTCTTCGCCGTCGAAAACCTTGCGGTCCCAGGGGAAGATGATGGTCTGATCCGTCTCCAGGGCGTGGAAGTCCGGGGCATGACCCATGGGTCGCACGAAGGTGGTGGCCGTCCGGATCTCCCGGGGGTGCACGTCTCGAAGGGCGGCCAGGCCCAGTCGAAGGGTGTCCCCCGAGGTGGTGATCTCGTCCACCAGTACCACCCTCTTGTCCTGGGCTTGCCGGGGAGCCGCCGACAGCACCGCCGGCCGGTCCCGAACCTTCTCTCCACCCTCCCGACGCGAGATTTTCATGGAGTAGAAGTCGATGCTCAACAGCGAGGCCACGATGGCCCCTGGGATCACCCCCGCCCGGGCGATCCCCACGACCATCTCCGGTTCGTACTCCCGAGCCACCCTCATGGCCAGGGCCCGGCACAACTCGCCGAACATCTCCCATGACAGGTCCAGGAACTGGTCGGCGCGAACCAGGGGTTGGGAGCTCGGGCCGGAGCCCGGGGGGGTGGGCATCTGCATGTGCGTTTCGTGGTGCTGGAGTCACTTCAACTTGCGGCAGGCCTTCAAACGTAGACGAAAAGGCGGCCGAAAGGCAACGGCGGTGCCCCCACCGGATTGACGCAGGGGGTGCGCCTTCGCCAATGTGCCTGGGACAGCCGGCCCCATCTTTCCTCCACCTCCGGAGACCCCGTATGTCAGCGGCCCAGGAGCAGGCCAGCAACTCGCAGGACGCGGCGACCCGTCGTTTCGAGAAAGCGCTCGACGAGACCGGAGCCCGGGATCCCCGGGACCTCTACCGCGGACTCCTGAAGGAGCTGAAGGGCCGGGACGAGACGGCCTTCGAACGCGCGGTTGAACGCTGGCAGGCAAGGGTCATCGAGCCCCTGGCCCGGGGCGAAGGCGACCCTCTGGCCCGCTGGCTCGACTACGGCCTGGAGCTGGCCCGCACCCTCCATCCGGGTCGTACCGTGACGATCGACGACGACGGGCGAGCCCATCCCCTGGAGGGCGACGCGCACTGGAGCCGGCTGATCCTCCATCTGCCGGACCGCAAGCGGGACCGGGCCGTTCCGGTCTCCATTCCGCCTGAGCCCTCCCCTGCCCAGCAAGCCACCCTGGACCTGCTGGTTCAGGGACGGCTCAAGCTTCCGGGGGCCTGAGAAGGTGTGCACACACCTTCTGACGGAACGCCACACCCCTGCCGGCGTAGGAACCGCGCCGAACGGATTGCCCAGCGGCCTCGAGCCGGGACCCACACCTTGCAGCCAGGCGACACCATGAGCGTACGAGAAACCCGGATCCGCACCTCCAGGAACATGTCGTGGACCCCCCGTCCCGGGTGGGTCACTGTGCGGCTGGTAGGGAGTTGTGCCGACCCGGCGCTCCGGAGGGGTCAGGTTGTGGTCCACTCACCCCTGGACGAGGACCCCATGGCCGCGGAGCACGAGATCCTCACCGCCGGCACCATGATCATCGTCCTCTCCGAGGCGGCTCACCTGGTGGAAGACGACCTTCACCTGGTTCCGGAGACGGCGGTGGTGGCGGTGGGAGAGATCCTCCCATGACCCGAAAGTGGTCGGCCACCTCCGGGGGCGGCCGGGTGAACAGGCTCACCACCACGGTCACCAGGCCCGCCAGAATGAAGGCGGGAATCAGCTCGTAGACGAAGTCCCTGAGGACCGGAGTCAGGTACCACACGATGGTGGTCACCGTCCCGGTGGCCACTCCGGCCAGGACCCCTGCCGCCGTGGTTCTTCGCCAGTAGAGGGCCAGGATGGTGGTGGGCCCCAGCGCCGCTCCCAGCCCCGCCCACGCGAAGAGCACGAGCCAGAAGACCAGCTCCTCGGCAGCCCACCCCAGGGCCAGCGCCCCCGCCACCAGGACCACTACCACGCTCCTGGAGACCACCACCAGCCGCCGCCCCGGGATTTCCTCGCCCTTCCGGATGACCTTCTCGTAGACGTCCCGAACCACCGCTGACGCGCCCACCAGGAGCTGCGAATCTGCGGTGGACATGATGGCGGCGAAGATGGACGCCACCACCATCCCGAAGAAGATGGAGGGCAGCAGGGTGTCGGCCAGGAGGGGATAGAGGTTCTCCGTGTCCTGGGCCGGCAGCATGGAGAGTTCGGGGAAGTAGACCCGCCCCACCAGCCCGATCAGGACGGCGCCTCCGCCCATGAGGACGTTGGCCGTGGTGCCGGTCCAGGCGGCGAAGCGGAGCTGGTCGGCATTCCGGATGGACATGTAGCGCACCAGGATGTGCGGGTTTCCCGGTGAGCCCAGCCCGATGCCCACCAGCCCCAGAAGCGCACCTGCACCCAGCGAGAAGATGTCGATGAAGGCGGGATCGTAGGCCACCAGTTCGGCCATCACCGGCGCCCAGCCTCCGTAGGCCGTCACCCCCATGACGGGGATCACCAGGAGGGCCACCACCATGAAGACGGCCTGGAGGGTGTCGGTGAGGCTCACCGCCAGGAACCCTCCCACCGTGGTGTAGGCCAGGACGATGAGGGCGGTGAGAACGACCCCCACCTGTGCATCCAGCCCGAAGCTGGCCCCGATGGCCTTCCCCCCGCCCACGAATTGAGACGAGACATAGGCCGTCATGAAGATGAGGAGCACCGCCGCCAGCGCCACGCGGATGAGGTCGGCCCGCTCCCGGAACCGCTCGGCGAAGAAGTCGGTGAGGGTCACGCAGTCCCGTTCCTCGGCAAAGCGACGGAGCCGGGGGGCGAAGTGGAAGAAGAGGAAGAACTCCACCGCGGTGTAGCCCACCACCGCCCACACCGCCGACGCCCCCATCTGCCAGGCCATGCCGGTGACCCCCAGAAGAAGCCAGGCGCTCCGTCCCGACACCACCGCCGAAAGGGCCACCACCCAGCGGTTCATGACCCGCCCGCCCACGAAATAGTTGCCGATGCCCCGCGAGGAGAACCGGGCCGAGTACGCCCCGATGATCACCAGGACGACCAGGTAGCCCACGAAGGCCGCCACCGCATAGGCGTCTGCCTGGATCACCGGAGCCAGCTCTTCCTCCATCTACCTCCCCCTGATTCGGACGGTGTCAACCGGCCGGGAAGATCGGGGGGAGGATCGCCTGGCGCAAACGGACTCGGGCGACTACCAGCGGCCCCGGGCCCGCTCCTTGCCCGGCAGAACCTCGAGGCAGGTGGTCCACCAGCCGCTGCGGATGGTTTCGATGAACTCGTCGGGAAGTCCCTCGTCCAGCATCTCGTCGGCCAGGGCCTCCACGTCGTAGCTCACCGGCACGAAGTGGGGCTCGAGGTGTCCGTCCTGGAATTCGAGCAGAGTGTACCAGACCTCCCGACGTCCGTCATTGGCAGGCCGCCCCAGCGCCCCGGCGTTCACGTACCAGCGACCCCGCCCCAGAGGCCGGCTCCAGTGGATCCCGGTATGGGTGCCCAGGAGGACGTCCGCTCCGTGGCCGGCGGCCAGTCCCTGCAGGAAATGGGTGGGGGTGGTGGTCTCCCACAGGAATTCGTTCATGCGCCGGGGGCTGCCGTGGAAGGCCAGCACCGCCAGCGCCTCGGGGCCTGCGCCCATCCGGAAGCGAATGTGGTGGGGGAAGTCCGACATCCACTCCCGGTGCTCCGAAGAGGTGTTGGCCAGGGTGTACTCGTAGGAGATCCGGGCGTAGTGATTGTCCCGGGGATCGGTGTAGCCGCACTGGCAGTCCTCAAGGCCCCGGGCGATGGAGTCGTCGTAGTTGCCCCGGACCACCGGGATGCCCTCCTCCCGGAGGATCGCCGCGCTCTTGTCCGGGCTGGGCCCGAAGGCCCCCAGGTCGCCCAGGCAGATGATGACCTGGGCCCCCCGCTCCCGAGCGTCGTCGATGGCCACCCGCAGGGCCTGGTGGTTGGAATAGATCCCGCCCAGGGCGGCCACCCGGGTGAGGGGCTCACCCGACATCAGCGATCCGAGCCAGCGGAGCTGGATGTGTTGGAGCAGATGGCGCCGGAGAGGTAGCACGTATAGCAGGCCGACTCCCGCAGGCGGGCGGGACGGCCGGCGGCCTCCTCCAGCGTGTCGCCCAGGCGAGCCGAGGGCGACTCCAGCAGAATGGGGCAGGCGTAGACCCCCCGGGCCGTCACCAGTCGGGCCCGGGTGCACAGGAGCTGCGACAGGTCGAAGCCGTGGAGCATCTCGTGGGTGACCTGCTCCGTCTCATCGTAGCCCCGGGTCCGCTTGGCCTCCTCCCCCATGAGAAGGGGAGGCAGGATCTTGATCCGGGGGCGGTGATAGCCCACCTCCGCCAGGAGGGAGCGAAACCCTTCCAGGTAGTCCTCGGTCTCGTCTTCGGGCCAGCTTCTCATACAGGTGATGATGGGAAGGAACCCCTCCTCCACCAGCCGGCGCACGCCCTCCACACACCGATCAAAGGCCCCTTCGCCCCGGATGGCGTCGTTCATCTCCCGGGTGATCCCGTCCAGCGAGACCCGAAGCTCCAGGGTATAGATGGACCCGGCGTTGAGCCGGGCCAGCCGACGGGCCCGGCGGGGCGGCATGAGGGTGGCGTTGGTGAGGACGGTGGCGGGCCCCACCTCGAGGGTGTCGGCCAGGATCGCCTCCATCTCCCGGTTCATGAAGGGCTCGCCGCCGGTGAAGTAGTACTCCTTGACCCCCAGCTCCGTGGACTGCGAGAGGGCTTCGGCCACCTGCTCCCGGGTCATGAACCAGAAGGAGTGGTTGTCGGGAGCGCACGAGATGAAACAGTGCTTGCAGCGCAGGTTGCAGACGGTCCCCGCCACCTGGAACCAGAGCTGGTCCAGGGCCTCCAGCTCCACGGCCGGAGAATCGTCCACCACCGCCAGCTCCACTCGCGCCATCCACTCCTCCTCGGGGTCAAGACATCGGTTGCCCGGGACCGGGCCTCCGTCGTGGTAAACGCCGCTGCCGGGAGAAGGGTTCCGAATCCCGCCACCGGACGCAAGCCGGAAACCTCTCCGATCAGAGAGATCTTGCGCCAGTGTCGGCGGAACGAGGGGCTGGAGCCCCGGGCGGCCGGCCGGGTATCAGGGGCCCTGATGCCGAACCGAACCCACCCAGCCGGCAACGATGACCGCCGCCGGACGTCGGGCAATCCGGCCCGGTCTGCAGCCCGGGCGCTCCTCTGGACTCTGGCGGCCGTGGCGGCGGTGTGGCTCCTCCACCCGTGGCCCCTCCTCCTGAAGTGGATGGACCCGGGCACCTCCAGCTACATGGAGCACCGGGCGCACGAAGCCCGGCAGGCCGGCGAGGAGATGGAGCTTCGCTGGAGCTGGGTCCCCCTGGACCAGATGTCACCGCACCTGGAACGGGCCGTCCTCATTGCCGAGGATCATCGCTTCCGGGACCACCGGGGCGTGGACTGGGAAGCGCTGGCCGAAGAAACCCGCTACCGGGGAGGGCTTCCTCCCAACCTGTTGGATGCGGAGGACCGGGAGGCCCTCCTGGAGGCGGTCGCCTACGTCAGGGAGCACCGGGAGGGGGTCCGGGGCCGCAGCACCCTCACCCAGCAACTGGCCCGGAACCTCTACCTGTCCCCCCGACGCACCTTCATCCGGAAGGCCCAGGAGCTCCTCATCGCCCGCCGCCTGGAGCTGGTTCTCTCGAAGGACCGGATCCTGGAGATCTACCTGAACGTGGCCGAGCTGGGACCGGGCATTTTCGGGGTCGAGGCGGCGGCCCAGGCCCACTTCGGCCGACCGGCGGCGGAGCTGAGCCCCCACCAGGCTGCGGCATTGGCGGCGACCCTCCCCCATCCCCGCACGTCGAACCCCTCGCTGAATCCCGGACGCATGGCATGGCGGCAGGCGCTGATCCTGGAGCGCATGGGGCTGGCCGGACCACCGGAGGGGATCCCGGCCCCGGACGAGGTGGAAGTGGAGATCCTCCCGCCCGTGTCTCCCGACACCCTGGATCCCGACACCGCCGGCGTCAGGGGAGACGACCCTCCCGACCCCAGCGATCCATGGGGAGCTCCAGCTCCTCGATGAGTCCCGTCTCCAGGTGAAAAAGCCA
>SKVI01000311.1 GCA_007129525.1 Gemmatimonadota bacterium
GCTACATTGACGCGGTGCAGCGCGAGATTCAGCGTGCCGGAGCCATCTACGTGGTCTTCGCCACCGATCTCGAGCGCCGCATGCAGAGGGAGAGACGATGAGCACCGAGCCGACCGAAACCCAGCCGCAGGAGAGCAGCGGGCTGACGCCCTTCGAGACGGCCAACGACCGTCTCAAGCAGTCGTTTGGCTCGTGGTTCTGGGGATCCATGATGGCGGCCGTGCTGGTTCACTTCGCGGTGATGGCCTTCTGGCCCAACCTCGAGGCGTCCGACGTGTCCTTCACCATGGAGGACATGGAGGCGGTGGACCTGCCGCCCGAGATCGAGATCCCCCCGCCCCCCGAGCAGATCCAGCGACCGGCCAACCCGGTGGTCTCCGAGGCGCAGATCGATGACGACGTCACCATCTCGCCCACGACCTTCGACGACAACCAGCCGGACGACCTGCCGCCGCCGCCCTCAGATACCGGCGCGGGCCTGGGCGACCAACCTGTTTTCACGCCCTTTACCGTGGCCCCCGAGGTTCGAAATCGGGAGGAGGTGGGCCGGATTCTCCAGCGCGAGTACCCGTCCAGCCTCCGGGATGCCGGGATCGGTGGAACGGTGGTCATGCACTTCTTCATTGACGAGGAAGGTGAGGTGCAGAACGTGGTGGTCCAGGAGAGCTCCGGACACGCCTCCCTGGACGCCGCGGCCGAGCGAGTGGCCATGCAGTTCGAGTTCTCGCCGGCCCTGAACCGGGACCAGCGGGTTCCGGTGTGGATCCAGCTGCCCATTACCTTCCAGTCTCGCTGAGTCGATCCCCCTGACTCCAGCGGGCGAAGCCCCGCCGGCCCTTCAGTGGTCGGCGGGGCTTCTCGCGTATGTCCGGGTCGGGTCTCCGGCACCGGTTCCGTCTTGTCCGCCACTGCGATAGAATTGGAGGTCATGTACCAGACTCGACTAGAGGAGAACCTGCCGCGGGTACGGGAGCGGGTGGCCGAGGCCGCCGCGCGGGTCGGACGGAGCCCGGAAGAGGTCCGCATCGTCGCCGTGACAAAGGGACACCCGTTGGAGGCCATCCGGGCCGCTCTTGCCTCCGGCATCCGGGAGCTGGGAGAGAATCGGTTGGGCGAACTGGAAGAGAAGCGACGCCTCCTGGACGAATTGGCCGTGGACGCCCCTGATCTCCGCTGGCACATGGTGGGCCACCTCCAGCGGCGGAAGGCCCCGGGGATTCGCGACGCCGCCCACGTTCTCCACTCGCTGGACTCGCTCCGGCTGGCCGAGCGCCTCGAGCGCACGGCTCCGGACGGGTGTCCTCCCCTCCCGGTGCTGATCCAGGTCAACACCTCGGGAGAGGAGAGCAAGTACGGCTTTACGCCCGAGGGCTTCCTGGACGAGCTGGACGAGATCCTGGAGATGACGTCACTGGAGGTGCAGGGACTCATGACCATGGCCC
Source organism: Gemmatimonadota bacterium (assembly GCA_007129525.1). Taxonomy (GTDB): domain Bacteria; phylum Gemmatimonadota; class Gemmatimonadetes; order Longimicrobiales; family Gaopeijiaceae; genus PWLA01. The sequence continues at coordinate 1,443 of SKVI01000311.1, forward strand.
CCCTCACCGACGACAGGGAGCTCATCAGGGCCACCTTCCGTCGGCTGCGGGAGCTGCAGGAGGAGGCCCGAAGGACCCACCAGGGCTATGGAGGCCACGAGCTTTCCATGGGCATGTCAAACGACTACGAGCTGGCCGTGGAGGAGGGGAGCACCCTGGTTCGCCTCGGCACGGTCCTCTTCGGGGAGCGACCGGAATGATGGATCTGACACCACTGGATGTCCGGAAGAAGCGCGGCGACTTTCGACGGGGACTTCGGGGTTACGACCCTGAAGAGGTGGACCAGTTTCTGGAATTGGTCTCCGAACGACTGGAGGAGGTGGTCAAGGAGAACCTGACGCTCCGGGAACGGGCCGATCGACTGGGCCGGCAGGTGGAGGGCCAGGAGGGCCGGGAGAAGGCTGTTCAGGAGGCCCTGGTGACGGCTCAGGAGCTCAGGGAGGAGATCCGCGAGCAGGCCCGTCGAGAGGCGGACCTCACCCTCCGTGAAGCCCGGAGTGAGGCCGAGGAACTTCGCCGTGTCGCCCAGGAGGAGGCTCGCCGGCTGCGGGAAGAGGCGGAGCGGATTCTGGCGGAGCGGCGCCACGAACTCGAGGAGTTGAACCGCGCCCGTTCCCGCTTCCTCCGAGCCTTCCGGTCACTGCTCGAGCGGGAGATGGACGCGCTGGAAGTGGAGGAGGAGAAGACGCCGGCCGACGACTTCCCGCCCCTCCGGCAGGAGGAGGCTGCCTCCCCTGAAACCGCCGCGGCCGGCTCCGACGACGCTGCCGCCGCTGACGCCCGATCCTGACCCGAACCCCTGCTTCGTATGACCTACCCCCACGTCCCCGACACCCTCATCGAGATGGAGGAGGAGCTCCTCCTCCGGTGGCGCCAGGACGATCTCTTCGCCCGCACCATGGAGGCCACCGCCGACGGGGAGCCCTTCGTCTTCTACGAGGGTCCGCCTACCGCCAACGGTCGTCCGGGTCTCCACCACATCATCTCGCGGACCATCAAGGATCTGGTGTGCCGCCACCGGACCATGCTGGGCCGAAGCGTCACCCGCATCGCCGGGTGGGACACCCACGGCCTGCCGGTCGAGATCGAGGCGGAAAAGAAGCTGGGGATCTCGGGGAAGCCCGAGATCGAGGAGCTGGGGATCGCCGAGTTCAACCGGGTGTGCCGGGAGTCGGTCTTCACCTACAAGGAGGAGTGGGAGCGCCTCTCCGAGAGAATCGGATACTGGTTGGACTACTCCAGGCCCTACGTGACCTTCCACACCGAATACATCGAGTCGGTGTGGGCGATCCTCAAGAAGCTGGCGGACCGGGGACTCCTCTACCGGGGCCACAAGTCGGTCCCCTACTGCCCCCGCTGCGGCACCGCGCTTTCGTCGCACGAGGTGGCCCAGGGGTACGAGGACGTGGCGGACCCTTCGCTCTTCTTCCTCTGTCCCTGGGCAGAGGACGATGACGAGGATCGGGCCTTCCTGGCCTGGACCACCACCCCGTGGACGGTGCCTTCCAACACGGCCCTGGCGGTCAGGGAGGACCTGGACTACGCCGAGGTGGCCTGGGGCGAGTGGCGGGTGGTGCTGGCCGAATCGCGAGTGGCGGACATTTTCGGAGAAGACACCCCCATCCTTCGCCGCTATTCCGGAAGCGACCTGGTGGGCCGGCGCTACGAGCGTCCCCTGGATCTGGTGCCGGTTCCGGCGGACGAGGCCGGGCAGGCGTGGGTGGTGGTGGCGGAGGACTTCGTCTCCGACGAGGACGGGACCGGAATCGTGCACATGGCCCCGGCTTTCGGGGCCGACGACTATGCGGCCGGGCAGCGACACGGCTTTCCTCTCCTGCGGCCGGTGGACGACGCCGGACGGTTCAGGGAAGAGCTTCCGGTGGTGGGTGGCGTTTTCGTGAAGGACGCTGATCCGCTCCTGGTGGAGGAGTTGCGCAGTCGTGAGCGGCTCTTCCGAATCGAGGAGGTTGTCCACTCCTACCCCCACTGCTGGCGCTGCTCCTCACCCCTCATCTACATGGCCCGGGATTCCTGGTTCGCGGCCACGTCCACCCTCAAGGAAGTGATGCTGGACAACAACCGGAAGGTGGAGTGGCACCCACCCGACGTGGGAGAGGGGAGGATGGGCGAGTGGCTCGCCAACAACGTGGACTGGGCACTCTCCCGGGACCGGTTCTGGGGTACTCCGCTGCCCGTGTGGGTCAACGACCGGGACGCCACCCAGGTACAGTGGGTCGGCTCGTTGGACGAGCTGGCGGAAAAGGTCGGCGGCCTCCCCGACGACTTTGACCCCCATCGCCCCTTCATTGACGAACTCACCTGGCCGGCTCCCGACGGCGAGGGCACCATGCGGCGGGACCCGGTGGTGGTGGACGTCTGGTTCGACTCCGGCGCCATGCCCTACGCCCAGTGGCACTGGCCCCACGAAAATGACGAGGTCTTCTGGAATCACTTTCCCGCCGACTTCATCTGCGAGGGACTGGACCAGACCCGGGGGTGGTTCTACTCCCTGTTGGCCATCTCCTCGATGCTGGAGCTGGGGCCGGCCTACCGAAACGTCATGGTCAACGGCCTGATCCTGGACGCCGACGGCCAGAAAATGTCGAAGTCCAAGGGGAATACGGTGGACCCCTGGGATGCCATCGAAGAGTTCGGAAGCGATGCGCTCCGCTGGTACCTCATTGTGTCGTCCAACCCGTGGATGCCGAAGCGATACGATCCCGAGGGCGTCCGGGAGGCGGCACGAAAGTTCTTCGACACGGCGCTCAACACCTACCGGTTCTTTTCCCTCTACGCCAACGTGGAGGAGTGGCATCCGTCGGATCCCCATCCGGAGCCCGGCGACCGCACCCTCCTGGATCGTTGGCTCTTGTCTCGCCTGCACCGCACGGTGCGGGAGGTGCGCCGGGAGCTGGACGAGTACCAGCTCACCCGGGCCTACCGCCTGGTGGCCAACTTCCTGGACGAGGACCTCTCGAACTGGTTCGTCCGTCGGTCCCGCCCCCGCTTCTGGGGGAGTGGCGACAAAGCCGACGCCCAGGCCGCCTTTCGGACCCTGTGGGAGGCTCTGGTGACGGTGGCGCGCCTCACGGCTCCCGTCATCCCGTTCGTGGCCGACTGGCTTCACCGGGCCCTTTCCGACGACAAGAGCGTGCACCTGGCCTCCTTCCCGGTGGCCTCCGACGAGCTGGTGGACGGTGACCTGGAGGCCGAGATGGAGGCGGTGCGGACGCTGGTGTCGCTGGGGCGATCGGCCCGGGAGGACGTGGGGATCCGGGTCCGACAGCCACTTCGGCGCCTCCACGCGGTCCTCCCCGAGAAGAGTCGGGTTCCCCGGGACGAGCTCCTGGAGCTCCTTCGGGAGGAGCTGAACGTCAAGGAGATTTCCCTGGTGAAGTCGGCCGACTCCCTGGTGGAGCTGGAGGCCCGCCCCGACTTCCGTGTCCTGGGACCCCGTTTTCAGCGCCACAGCCAGGAGGCCGGAGACGCCATCCGGGCCCTGGGTTCGACCGAGCTGGAGGCTTTCCGGAACGGCGACCCAGTGACCGTGGAGGTGGCGGGGGAGGATGTGCCGCTGGAGGCCGCATGGCTCGAGATCGAGCGGAAGGCGGCCGGCGACCTGGTAGTGAAGGCGGAGGAGGGCTATACCGCGGCGCTGGATCCGGTCCTGGATTTCGACCTCCGGGTCGAGGGCATGGCCCGGGAACTGGTGAACCGCATCCAGCGGCTCCGTCGCGACACGGGTCTCGAGATCACCGACCGGATCCGGCTGAAGGTGGAGGGTTCGGGCCCGGTGGAGGACGCCGTGGAGCGCTTCCACGACTTCATTGCCGGTGAGACGCTGGCAGTGGAGCTGGAGGGCCCTGGAGCCGAATCGGCGGGCGACTACGAGGCGATCCTGTCCGACGAGGTGGACGGCACGGAGCTGAGCGTCTCGCTGAGTCGAGTCACGGAGTCCAGCGAGTGACCGATCCGAAGGACGCGCCGGAGGGAGCCGAGGAGCGCACGCTTGAGGTTCCAGAGGAGGCCGGGGGAACGAGGCTGGATCTCTGGCTGGCCGGGCAGCTGGAGCTGTCGCGAACCCGCATCACACGGCTTCTGAAGAAGGGGTGGATCTCTCTGAACGGAGAGATTCCCCGGAAGTCCGAGCCTGTGTCTCCGGGCGATCGGATCCGGGTTCGGATCCCGCCCCCGGAGCCCATCCGGGCGGAAGCCCAGGATCTGCCGCTGGACGTGATCTGGGAAGACGAACACCTCCTGGTGGTGAACAAGGCTGCCGGAATGGTGGTGCATCCGGCTCCGGGGCATCCCAGCGGAACCCTGGTCAACGCCCTCCTCCACCACGTGGACGACCTCTCCGGGATCGGGGGCGCGCTGCGACCGGGAATCGTGCACAGGCTGGACCAGGATACCTCGGGCCTCCTGGTGGTGGCCAAGGGCGACGCCACCCACCGGGCGCTCTCGAGCCTCCTGAAGCAGCGGCGGGTCAAGCGCTTCTACCTGGCGGCCTCGTGGGGTCACCTGGACCGGAGTCCTCGGAAAATCGAGGGCCCCATTGGCCGGGACCCGTCCAATCGTCAGCGGATGGCCGTGGTGGAGGAGGGAGGTCGCCGGGCGGTGACCCATGTCAGGGTACGGGAAAGCTGGCCCGCTGCCGAGCTCCTGGAGGTGGGGCTCGAGACGGGTCGCACCCACCAGATCCGGGTACACCTGGCCCACGTGGGGCATCCGGTGGTGGCCGATGATCTCTACGGCAAGGGCTGGGGGAAGGGAATGGGGGGACGCCACCGGGGGTGGGCCCAGGAGCTGGCGCGGCGCACCCCGCGGCAGTTTCTGCACGCCTACAAGCTGGCCTTCCGGCACCCGGCCACCGACGAGGTGAAGCGGTTTCACGCCCCGCTCCCCCCGGATCTCGATGCGGTGGCCCGCTGGGCCCGGGCGTCGATGGAAGCCGGAGACGGTTGAAGCCGACCCACCGGTGGCCTGGGGGGTACGTTGTACCCCTGCGGCGCCTGGCGGAGCTTGCCAACGCCTCGTGGTCGTGAGAACCTGAATACCGAGTCGGGACGTGGAACAACGTCGACAGACAGTCTCAAGTGTACGGAATCAGATGAATTTCGACCCGCGGATGACCTTCGACAGCTTTGTGGTAGGGCCGGCCAACCGGTTGGCCAGCGCCGCCGCACGCCGCGTGGCCGAGCACCCGGGCAGGAGCTACAATCCCCTCTTCCTGTACTCGGCCTCGGGCCTCGGAAAATCCCACATCCTGACGGCCATCGCCCACCACGCCCTCCGGCAGGACCCCGATCGGGAGGTGGTGCTACAGCCCCTGGAAGTGTTCCTGGGCGAGCTCACCGACGCCCTGGAGCGGGGACAGGGAACCGAGCTGGAAGCCCGCTACGCCACCCTCGACATCCTCCTCCTGGATGACGTGCAGTTCCTCGCCGGGCAGAAGCAGGCCCAGGAAATGCTGCTCCGAACCCTGGACGGAATCACCTCCCGGGGCGGACAGGTGGCGCTGGCCTCGGATCGTCCGCCGTCGGAGATGGAGGACCTGGACGCTCGACTCCTCTCTCGTTTTTCCGGAGGCCTCATCGTGGACCTGGGCCCTCCGGACCTCGAGACCCGGGTGGCCATCGTGCGGCGCAAGGCCAGGGACCGGGGGGCCGAGTTGGCGCCTGGAGTGGCCGAGGTCCTGGCCCGATCGGCCTTTCGCAACGTGCGGGAGCTCCAGGGCGCTCTGAACCGTGTCCTGGTCCTGCAGGAGCTGGAGGGCCGGGCGGTGACGGTCGAGGAGCTTCCGGAGGCGGTGGGAGGGCTTCCCCAGGCCCCTCCCGGGGTCGCGGAGGAGTCGGAGTGGCGTCAGCGGCTCCAGGAGGCGGTGGATGAGGCCGAGGCGGAGGGTTTCGTGACCCAGCCCCTGACCCGGATGCTCGAGGTCGAGGAAGAACCCGAGGGCTGGGAGAAGGTCCTGGAGGGCTACCTGGCCGACCTCGAACGCAGCCGGCAGATCTCCCGTGAGCTCGAGGAGCTGGGCAATCCCTGGCCCGAGGCCGCGGCGACCCTCCTTCGAGATCCCGGGCGCCTGGACGAGTCCGAGGCGCTCCTGGCGTCAGCTCGGGAGCGGGCACGGTCCTTCCCCGACATTCCGCCGGGGCCGGACCTGGCCGACCTCGAGGAACACGTTCCGGCGCTGGCCCGTCGCGCCGCCGACCGGCTCCTCACTGCCGAACGTCCGGACTACAACCCCCTCTACGTGCACTCCACCGACCCGGACCGGGCCAGGGTCTTCCTGGAGGCGGCGGGGCGAACCCACCGGAGTCGCGTCCCCGAGGCCCGGGTGGCGCTGATCTCGGTGGAGGCCTTTTCCAATGAGTTCGTGGACGCCATATCCAACGGCGTGGCCGGAGCCTGGCGTGAGCGGTGGTGGACGGTGGAAGTGCTGCTTCTCCACGGGTTGGAAAAGTTGACGGCGACCGAGCGGGCCCAGGAGGAGTTCTTCCACCTCTTCGAAGCCCTGAGGCGTCGCGACGCCAGGATCCTTCTGGCCTCCGAACGGCTTCCCTCGGACCTGGAAAAGCTGGACGACCGGCTCCGCTCCCGTTTCGAAGGAGGGCTGGTGGTGGAGCTGGGTGACGAGCCTCTGCCCGATGCTCTGGTAACCGAAGAACCGGCCGAGACTCCGGCGGTGGCAGAGGCCGATCCGGCTCCGGAATCGGCGGTGGAGCCGATGTTGGCGGCCGGTGCCGTGGAGGACGAGATCTGGAGCGACGGACTCGGCTCCGACGATACCGGGCCGGAGACCGTAGACGGCACCGACGATCTGGCCGCTCTCAAGGAGCTCGCCGGTGTGGGCCGGGCCAGGCGGAGGACCGATCGACGAGGAGGAAGGACCGGGGACTCCCCGGACGACGAGGACAGCGACGGGGGCCCCTGGACTCCCTCCCGGGAGAGAGTGGTATGGGACTGGCCCTCGGTGGACGACCGCGTGGTGGAGGACTTCTGATGAGCCACCAGGCCCGCGTATCGGTTTCGAGTCAGGCAGGGAGAGCGGATGGCAATTGAGGGAAGACTTCAGGACGTTGGACTGGCGGATATCTGCCAGCTCCTGGCCATGGGCCGAAAGACAGGCCGTCTCTCCGTGACGGACCGCTCCAACTTCGGACACGTCTACTTCGAGGACGGTATGGTGGTGCACGCCACCGTGTTGAACCGGCGTGAGCGGCTGGGCGAGCTCCTGGTGCGCAACGACGTGGTGTCCGATGAAGCCATGGCCCGGGCTCGAGCCCAGGGCGAGGGAGCTGACGGCCACTACGCCCGGGCGCTGGTGGAGCGTGGGGACCTGGAGCCTGCCGAGCTGGAGCGCTATGCCCGGATCGAGGTGGAGGAGGCGGTCTACCACCTCTTTTCCTGGGAGGAGGGATCCTTTCACTTCCGCACCGGTGAATCTCCGGACGGGGCCATCCCGACGAAGGTGGCCATCCCAGCAGAAAACCTGCTCCTGGAAGGGGCTCGCCGCGTCGACGAATGGACGCAGATCCGTGAGGAGATCCCTTCGCTCTCCATGATCTTCGCGGTGGAGCGCGACCCGCGAAACGACCCGGAGGCGGAGCTGTCGCCGCAGCAGGACAGGGTGCTGGATTTCCTGGACGGACAGCGGACGGTGGCCCGCATCGTGCGGGATTCGGGAATGGTGGAGTTCGAGGCGGCCCGAGCCATCTACGAGATGATCCGGGAAGGATGGGTCCGACCGGCAGGAAGCCGACAGGACGAGGCTGCGGAGGTGGCGGAAGAGACGTCGGAGGCGGAGCGACACCTGGAGCTGGGACGGGCCTTCTACGGGACCGAGATGTACGAGGACGCGGAGCGGGAGCTGAAGGCCTGTCTCCAGGAGGACCCCGCGCAGGTGGAGGCCCTGGACCGGCTCGCAGTGATCGCCCTTCGTGACGGGAGGGACGAGGAGGCGCTGGAGCTTCTGGACCGGGCCATGGAGGCCGGGGACGCTTCCTATGCCCGCCTCAGGAACCGAGCTCTGGCTCTGGAGCGCCTGGACCGGGCTGAGGAGGCC
>SKVI01000272.1 GCA_007129525.1 Gemmatimonadota bacterium
CACCGGATCGAGGCGGGCATCGATCCGCTCCAGGCCGGCATGGAAGGCACGATGGAGGAGGCCACTGCGACGCTTCGGGCGGCCCGGGAGACCATCGAGGAAACCCGCGGGTTCATGACCACGGATTCCGGGCTCGGCTACGAGCTGGATCAGACACTCGCCAGCCTCCGGGAGGCGGCAGAAGCCCTGCGCGTACTCGCGATCTCGCTGGAGCGCGACCCAGACATGCTCATCCGCGGGGCCAGCCCGCCAAGGAGATAGCCCCGTGCAAATCAAGTCGAGCGTGATTCGCCTGTTTCTGCTCTCGAGCCTGCTGGCTCTGGCGGGGTGCTTCAGCCTGAGTCGGGACGCCCCCCCCCAGAAGTACTACGTGCTCGGCGCGGGGTGGGAGGCCGCAAGTGCGGAGGAGGTACCGCCGACCGCCGATGCCGTGATCGGGCTGCGCTCACCCCGTATCGCCGAGTACCTGAGGGCGCCCTTCATCGTGGTCCGCAGTGGCCACCACCGCATCGGGTTCTCCCAGTTCGATCGGTGGGGCGAGGCTCTGGCCCCGGGAGTCAACCGTTCCGTGGCAGGTCACATGCTTTCCCGGGCACCGCACCTTCGCGTGGTGGTCGCTCCGTGGCCGCAGGGAGTCCAACCCGACTACCTGGTCCAGATCCACCTCGAGCGCTTTGAGGGGATGGCCCCAGACGATGAGAGTGCCGTGGAGGGGGAAGCCCACCTGCTGGCTTCCTGGGAGATTCTCCGCCGGCAGGATGGCCAGCGGGTCGCCCTCGGAACGACCGAGGTGAGGGAGCCTGGGTGGACCATCGGCGATTTCGATGAGCTCGTGACCCTCCTGGAGGCGGGACTGTTCACCCTGGCCGACGACCTGGTCGCCGCTCTTGAGCAGGCAACCAGCCTGTAGCGTGTGACCCCACCGGGCTTTCTTCCCCCTTCCGATCAGTCTGCTACGTCGAGACGGGCGCTGCCCACTCCAACAGGAAGTCCATCACGGTGACGCCGGGCTCAGGCTACATGCTCGTGGACGTACTTCGCGATCTGGAGGCGGGAGTTGACGGTCAGCTTCTCCATGATGTTGCGAAGATGGCTCTTGACCGTGTGGATGGAGATGTGGAGTTCCTTGGCGATTGCCTTGTTGCTCATCCCTTCCGCAACGAGGTCGATGACCTCCCTTTCCCGGGGAGTCAGGCGCACCGACTCCTGATCTTGCGGCCCCCGGTTCGGAACCGATTCGCTGGCGATCTCGGAGAAGAGCGTACCGGTCATCTGGTCGGGGAGAACCTTCAACCCCGCCGCCACCGCCCGAATGGTCCCCACGACGACCTCCAGGCTGGCATCCTTCAGGATGAAGCCGGACACTCCCGCGGTGACGAACTCCGAAAGCTCCTCATGCGCCGGGAGGAGGTCCATCACGATGATCCTGGCGTCGGGGAAGTCCTTCAGGACCTTCCTGGCGAGTCGCAGGCTGTCTCCATTGTCCAGGCCCAGATCGACAAGGACCACGTCTGGGTCCAGCTCCCGCAGGATCGGTTCGTGCCCTTCCGGATCCCCACCGATGACCCGGATGTCCGGAGAACGGTTGAGGAGCGTGGTCAGGGCCTCCCGCACGAGGCGATTGTCCTCGATGAGCGCAACGGTGATCCGGTCCCGGGCCGTCTGCGGGTTGGCCGCGTGGTCCAGACCTGTCTCAAGATTGCTCTCGAGGGCTCCGCCGTTGCCGGCGGCCCTGTCCAATGCGATCTGTCGTCCGTAGGGGGGGACGGTACATGCGGCGGGGATTGTCCATGGGAGTCGCTCCGGGTGCGGATGGGATCAGCCGGGCGGTCGAACTGCCATTGAGATATGCAAGGGCGAGGCCAGGATCACCCCGTCCGGTGGGCCGGCTGCAGACGCCGGCGCCTCCCGCCCTCTGGCGCCGCCATGCAGGGGCATGGTGTCCGTACGACGGCGTGCGGCCCGGGGCGATCCGTCCCGCCCGGGCTCCTCTGGGACCTGGTTGCGTCCCCTTCCCCAGGGGGCCGGAAATGGGTCCAAACGTGAAATTCTTTCACGGTGGACCGAAGAAAAGGGTCATCTGCTGATCACCGCGAGGCAAAGTGCGGACTCATCCTTTCGGGTGACTGGTTGGACCCACCGTCCCCCCTTGGCATGTAATCCGCTTTTCACTCTGACAGGCGATACGGTCCGGGCCGGCCGCTCCGCGATATTCAGCGCAGGCGAAAGGACATACGGATGCGGGGGCCCCCGCCGTAGTCGTCTCGTTCGGGCTGGTGCTCCAGTTCCTCGCGGGGCGGCGGGACGTCTGACCGATCCGTGCGAGCCATGACACTGCAGCCCCAACGCATTCCCTTCTGGAAAAGGTGGCTTCCGACCCGATGTACGACCGGACACCGAGAGAAGAACGTTCCCGCAGGCGGAATCTCCTGCTTGGCGGTGGCGGGCTCCTTGCCATTGTGGGCGTGGCACTGCTGCTGTTTCTCGCTCCATGGCGAGCGGAAGCCGGGTTGGAGATTTCCTACTCGCAGCTCATCACAGCGCTCGACGAGGGCCGGATCCTCAATGTGACCTTTGTCGACGGCGAACGAATCGAGGGCACGATGCGCGATGAGGCCCTCTCGGGCGAGACGGCTCCTGTCGAGTTCCGCACCCAGCTTCCGGTTCCGCAAAGCGATCATGTGATCCAGCGGTTCGAAGCCGCTCAGGTTCCCATCGATGCGCGCACCACGGGACGATCGCTTCTCGGCCAGGCAGGGATCGTCGCACTCTGGCTGCTCCTGGCGGGGGTCGTCGTCCTCTTCCTCTGGAAGGGACCGGGTGCCCGCTTCGTCCAGCATTCGAAATCGAGAAGCCGCCTCGCCCGCCACGGCAGGGGCACGGTCTCGTTCGCCGACGTGGCGGGGGCGGACGAAGCGAAGGCGGACCTGGAAGAGATCGTGGAATTTCTTCGTGACCCGAAGAAGTTCACCCGCCTGGGAGGCCGCATGCCGCGCGGAGCGTTGCTTGCCGGTGAACCCGGAAACGGAAAGACTCTGCTTGCACGGGCGGTCGCCGGGGAGGCCGGATGCGAGTTCTTTTCCGTCTCCGGATCGGATTTCGTTGAAATGTTCGTGGGGACGGGAGCCGCCCGAGTACGGGATCTCTTCCGCCAGGCGCGGGCGCATGCTCCGGCCATTGTCTTCATCGACGAGATCGATGCCGTGGGACGCCGCCGGGGCGAAGCCGCGAATGTCGGATCCCAGGACGAGAGGGAGCAGGCTCTGAACCAGCTTCTCGTCGAGATGGATGGGTTCAAACCGAGTGACAGCGTGGTGGTTCTCGCCGCCACGAACCGTCCCGACGTGCTGGACCCGGCACTTCTGCGCCGCGGCCGGTTCGATCGCAGGGTCACGGTGGGCTATCCGGATCTTCAGGGGCGCAAAGGCATTCTCGAAGTCCACGGAAAGGGCCTGCCGCTCGCTCCGGACGTGTCGCTTGAAGCGATGGCGCGCGGCACCGGCGGCATGAGCGGAGCGGATCTCGCGAGCATCATGAACGAGGCTGCACTCGCCGCTTCCCGGCGCGGATCCGGCTCGGTGGAAATGGCGGATCTCGAAGAGGCACGTGACCGGGTTCTCCTGGGAAGCGAGCGGCGAAGCCTCGTCCTCACCAAAGCCGACCGACGCCTCACGGCCTACCACGAGGCGGGCCACGCCGTGGCGGGCCTGTTGCTTTCGGGGCTCGATCCCGTGCACAAGGTGACCATCATCCCGCGTGAGCGATCGCTGGGCGTCACGGCGTCGCTCCCCGAGCGGGATCGTCACACGCATGCCTTCTCCGATCTCCGGGCCCGGCTGGTCATGCTGATGGCGGGGAGGGCGGCCGAGGAGCACATTCTCGGGGCCGAGCATGTCACCACGGGGGCGGGTGGAGATATCCAGCATGCCACCCGGATCGCCCGCCGCATGGTCGTACGCTTCGGGATGAGCAGGAGGCTGGGGATGGTCGATCTTTCCGCCGAGGAAGAGCCTCTCGCCGCGCACACGGCACGACTCGTCGACGAAGAGATCCGGCGGATCATCGACGAGGCGTACCAGGATGCCCACCAGTTGCTCGAGGAGCGTCGTGACCTGCTGGACCGGATCGCAGCGGCACTCCTCGAGAAGGAAACGCTCGGGCGGGACGACCTGCGGGAACTCGTGGAAGGTTAGTCGTCGCCCGCCCTCTTCGTCTCATCGCTACGCCCGATGCATCGGGCCTCGAGCCGGGCGACCGGTGCCTCCGTGAGGACCGGCACCGCCATCCGCGAGACAACGGCAGGAAGTGCCGGTCAAAGCTGCGAGACTCCGGCGACACATCACCAGCTTTTCCTGAAGACCCGACGAGACTCGCGCCACCATGCCCAGATCCAGGAGGGCGACCCGATGATCCGCAGTCAGCGACAGGTTTCCGGGGTGGGGGTCCGCATGGAAGAACCCGTCGACCAGGACCTGCTGCAGGTAGCCCTCGAAGCGCTGGCTGGCGAGCTCCTCCCCATCCAACTCCACCCGACGCAGGGGGCTGAGCGAGGTGATCGTCAGCCCCCTCACCCACTCCATCACGAGGACACGTGAGGTGGTGAAGTCCATGATCGGGGCGGGACGTCAACGACAGCCCCAGGCACATCTGCCCCGGGTCCCGGCGTTACCCGGTCACCGGGGCATCGGCGCGTCGTCGATGTTCAGAATCAGCGGCGCGTCGCGCCTGTGTTCTGCTGCCCCTCGCGCTTCCAGTAGGGGATCGTGCCGTAGTGATCGTGGATCCCCTGGCCCCAGCTCGGGTCGGTGAAATTCGGCCAGCTGTCCTTGTCGAAACCAGGCGCGTCCTCAAGCACCTTTTCGTCTACGTCGAGAAGGAAATACTCCTGGTCCTGGACCAGCGTCAGGGCTTTCCAGGGAACGGCGAACAGCTTGTCGCCCATCCCGAGAAATCCTCCGAAGGACAACACCGCGTAGGCGATGGATCCGTCCTGGACGTCGAGCATGATCTCCTGCACGTTGCCGAGGTCGTCGCCGGAGAGGTTGCGGACGCTGTCGCCCGTCATGCTGCCGGCGGAAACGACCCGGCGGTTCCTGGTGCCCGTGTGGTCGGGGGTTTCGTGTGCGTGCGTTGCCATGTCTTGCTGTTCTCCAGTTTCAATTTTCGTGTGAAATCGGGACCGGGACGGAAGTACCGCCATCCGGTTCCGTCGCTCCTGACCGGAGCAGGCGGCAAGCCGTTCCTGGTACCTGCTCTCTCAGGGGTGGCTTCACCGGATCCCGGGAAGGCTTGACCTGATCGACGACGTCGCTCCGGGGGCCTCCTTGTGGGACTTCCCTAAGCTCGCGGGGGACCCTGGGCGCCCGATATCGGGCATCCGGGTGAACCCTGCCTGACCTCCTGAAGAGGGGGATGCGAAGCGGGCCGTGGATCGAAGGAAGTAATTCCTCCGGGCTACGCGCATGTGCACTTCGGACTCACATCCATCTGGGCGATACCCGGAGGCGACCGGTTGCACCATGGTTGTTCTCGTGCAGAGCGCGCCCGAAGCCGCCGTTTCCGGATCGGGATTGCCGTTCGCGGGTCGGGTTGGTCGGTGGCCGAACGGTCCGGCGGATCGGAGGATCCGACGAGCCAGGGCCGCGAGTGTCGTCTCCAGGTCACCGATCCGCACTGGACGCTCGCAAGGAACTGATCACCGCGAGCCAAGGGTCGGACTCATCCTTTCGAACGACCCGTTGGACCGGCCCTCCATCCTTGGCATGTGATCCGCTTTTCACTCCGACGGGCGATACGGTTCGGGCCGGCTGCCCCGCGATATTCAACTCAGTCGCAGGACGGCGGAAGTCCCCGCCGCGTTCGCCCCGGACGGCGTCGTTGGAAGTCAACCCTCGTCGAAAAGGGTCCGCACCATCCTCATCTGCAAACAAGGACAATGATCATGCTTTTTACACTCGCCCTCATCCTCTTCGTACTCTGGGCCCTTGGTCTGGTCAGCGGCTACGCGATGGGTGGGCTCATCCACCTGCTCCTGGTGGTGGCTCTTGTCGTGGTGGTGCTTCAGTTCCTCTCGGGACGGCGGGCCATCTGACCGGTCCCGGCAATCTCAGCGATCCCGGCAATCTCAGCCCCCATCTGGTTGCGATCCCGCGCTCGTTCGAGGACGGAACACCAAATCCCAGTGGACCACCGATGACCACACTCCACCGAATCATGGGCGCCATCTGCCGCGCTCTGGCCGTCTCCGGTGTGGCCAGGTGGGAGGGGAAGTTCGTCAAGGTCGCCGAGGTCCGGGAAATCGAGATGGGGCGGCAGGGGGCCGCCGAGATGATCGCCACCAACGGTCGAGGTCTGGACCCCTTCACGGACACGTCCCGTGAGCACTGAAGCGGAGGCCCCGGAGGTGGGCCATCACCCGATGGTGGTGGCCGGGACCGACACGGCGGCGCACGGCCCGTGGGCCACGGTCAGCGACGGCAACGTCCGGCGTCTGAACGTTCTCGTGGCCCTGGTCGGGATCGTGGTTCTACTGCCTCTCATGGTGGTGATCGCGCTCGCCGTGAGGTTGACGTCGGCGGGACCGATCCTCTTTCGGCAGGAGAGGGTGGGGCAAGATCGACGCCGCGCTCGGAGGAATGCGGACCAGGAGGGACATCGGGACCCGACCACCTCCCAACGGGAGCACAACGCGGGCGGCACCATCTTCACGATGTACAAGTTCCGGACGATGACTGCCGCGGTGAAGGGGAGCCTGTGTCGGGAGGTCTGGGCCAGTCCCGATGATCGCAGGGTCACGCCGGTGGGATCGATTCTTCGGAAGTACCGCCTCGACGAGCTGCCCCAACTCTTCAATGTCCTCCGCGGAGACATGAATGTGGTGGGCCCCCGTCCCGAGCAGCCGACGATCTTCCAGGAACTCAAGGGCCAGTTGGAACGGTATCCGGAAAGGCAGATCGTGCTCCCGGGAATCACCGGGTGGGCACAGGTCAATTACGCCTACGATCAGTGCCTGGACGACGTGCGCAGAAAGGTCGAACTCGACCTGGAGTACATCCGCCGGCGATCCTCTGCGGAAGACCTCAGAATCATGGCACGAACCCTTCCCGTCATGATCGGGAAGAGGGGCGCCCTCTGAGGGACTGGACTCTGCCAGGGTGCGGAAGTCCGATGGAACCACGCCGTTCCCCACTTCCTGGAACCCCGTGAGCACCCCGATCCAGCTTGACCCCGGTCCGGGCGCTCGCCGCTTGCGACGAGGCTTCCTTCTGGCCCTGGCCGTCGGGATCTCGATTCTCTTCTTTTTCGTGATCCAGCGGTTTCTCTTGACGGTGCTGCTGGCGGCCGTGTTCGCGGGTCTGGCCTACCCGCTGTACGACTGGCTCCTGGCCCGTATGGGCCCACGGCTGGCTGCCACGCTCACACTCGTGCTCCTGTTCGTCGGTGTGGGGCTCCCGGTGGCAGGATTCCTCACCCTCGTCGCGACCGAGGCTGTGCAGATCAGCCAGGGAGTAGCGACCTGGCTCCAGGAGGACGGTCGGGCGGCTGAGATCCATGATCGACTTGCGCAGATCCCCTTCGCGGGCCGCTTCATGCCCGAGGAGAGCCAGATCGTGGAGCGAGTCCAGGAGGCAGCACGCGGGGCGGGCTCGTTCCTCATGGGAACGTTGGCTGCCGCCACTCGGGGAACCCTCAACTTCTTCCTCCAGCTCCTGGTGCTCTTCTACGCTCTCTTCTACTTTCTGATCGACGGCCCGCGCATTCTCCAGAGCATCCTCCGGTACATTCCCCTCGCGCCGGGTCAGAAGGAGGAGTTGCTGGAGCGGTTCGTCTCCGTGACGCGCGCCACCGTGAGAGGATCGCTTCTGATTGGCTTGATCCAGGGAGGTGTTGCGGGGCTTGCCTTCTGGGTGGCGGGGGTGCCCGGTCCCGCCTTCTGGGGCACGGTCATGGTGGTTTTGTCCATCATCCCCGCCGTTGGCGCCACGCTCATCTGGGTCCCCGCTGTGATCTACCTGTTCATGGCGGGACACGTCGTGGCCGGAGCCGGCCTCCTGGCCTGGTGCGCGATCGTGGTGGGATCCATCGACAATTTCCTTCGACCCCGGCTCATCGGCCGCGATGCGCGTATGTCGGACCTGTTGATCCTCCTCAGCACGCTGGGTGGGATCGTCCTTTTTGGTGCGGTGGGTTTCATCGTGGGGCCGATCGTGGCCGCGCTCTTCGTGACCGTCTGGCACATCTACGGCGACGTGTTCCAGGACTGGCTCCCCGAGGATCGGGGTCACACGGACGACGATGAGCCCCAGCCCGCATGACCGCGCTGCTGCTTCAGATGGACACCTGGATCATTCGCCTGGTGGGGGTCGGGATTCCTTCGTCTCAGGAAGCCCTCCGGAGTCGGGGCGGTGGATGGGCCGTGTCGGCGCTCGTTCTCGCGGCCCTGACTCTGCCGGTGGGGGTCGTGGCGCAGGATCCATTGACGGCCCTGGCGTCGTGCGATGGGGGAACCGTCACCGAGGTCGTCATTACCCCCGAGGATCCCTCCTTTCTGTCCTTCCCCCAACGCCTGCGGCCCTTCGCCCGCGCGGTGGGTCTTCACCACACGACCTCCAGGAAGGAGATGATCGGCCGGTTCGTGCTGTTGGAGGCAGGTGAGTCGTGTACGGAGCAGAAGCGGGCCGAATCCGAACGCATCCTGCGACTTCAGCCCTTTCTGGCCGATGCCCGCGTCCGTGCGCTGCCGGATTCACGGGGCGGTGTGCGTATCGAGGTCGAGACCATCGACGAGATTCCCACTGTGTTCGGGATGCGCGTTCGCCAGTTCCTCCCATCAGCCCTTCGCTTCGGCAACGGCAACGTGGACGGTCGAGGCCTCCACCTGGCCGGAAGTCTGGAGCGGGGGTTCGCGTACCGGACGGGTGTGGGGATCGAGGGTACGGCATACCAGGTGTTCGGCGGACCCTACAGGCTCTCGTTGGCGGCTGAACGCGCACCCCTCGGGAGCACGGTTTCCGTCGCCCTGGACCTCCCCTTCTTCACGGATCTGCAGCGGACCGCCTGGCATGTGGGGTTCAGTGACGTGAACCGTTACCTGCACTTTGAGCCCCCCGAAGGTGACAGGATCTCCCTCGGGGTGGAACGGCGGTTCTGGGACGCTGGAGGTGTGCGCCGCCTGGGCGTTGGACGCTATGTTGCCTTCGCAGGGGTCCTGTTGACCGCCGAGACCGTGACCCCGGAAGCCGCGGCCGTAATCATCTCGGACTCGGGGCTCGTCGCGGACACGACCGGTGCGCTTGGACTTCCCGTGCCCGCCTACCGCAACCTGCGCGGGAACGCCGTCGTCGGAGTGCGTGCGCTCTCCTTCATGACGGCGCACGGCTTCGATGCGCTTACCGCGGCCCAGGACGTGGCGACGGGAGTGCAGCTCGGCACGGTCGTGGGGCGAGGCACCTCTCGCATCGGGAACCATGACGACGACCTTTTCGTTGCCGCCGAC
>SKVI01000070.1 GCA_007129525.1 Gemmatimonadota bacterium
GGGTTTCGGCCTCTTCAGGGCAGGGCCCGCCCTGATCCTCTGGATTCCAGCCCGACTCGGTCAAGAGGTCGATGATCGCATCCATGATGGCCAGATCATCCTCGTCATAGACAAACCCGGTCCTGTAGCAGTCTCGGCACTCGACATCGGTAACCGGCGCCCCATCGGTGATCGCTGTCACCCAGTCGCGGACGGATCGCCCGTCAATGTGGGACCTGTAGAAAAGCGCGGAGTTGGGGAGCACGACGTGATAGGCTCCGCCGAGAATGAAGCTTCGGAAACCGGGAAGCTGCGATCGGATCTCCGCCTGGTTGTCCTCGATGCTCCGGAGGACGTCCGGCTCCGGATGGCCGGTGGTCACCCAGAGCCAGGCTTGTTGGACCTCGTCACGGCCCGGATCGATCTGGTAGAGCCTCAGGTTGTGGGCAGCGGCACCACCGGTGACGAAGAGTTCGGCGATGCTCGTAAAGCCGACCGTCTCCCATCCGGAATATCCATGGAGCACCGCGGGCACCCCCCAGCGGTCTGACTCCACTGCCGACAGCGCGTCAACGCCATAGCTGCTTGCGCTATCCCCCAGTCCTGTGACCGTGGCATCAGGATAGTTTCGGGCCAGCAGACTGGCATGGAACGGAAGCCCAAGGCCTCCGGCACTCCCCCCGCCAACGAAGATCTTCTCCGGCGATTCGACGTTGGACTTGATCCAGTCGATGGCGGACAGCGTGTTCGTCAGACCCCGGTGATGAACAGTGAATTCGGTTCGCTCACCGTCTTCGTCTTCCAGTGTGTAGACGGCATCCCGGTTGCCCAGGTGCACATCGCCCGTGCAAACGGGAATGCCCACCATCGTGTAATCGCCGAACGGGTTCTCAGGATGATCCGGGTCCAGAATGCCCCCCAGGAGAGACGCATGTTGTGTGGGCATGATCTCCGATGCATAGCTTGCAACCCCTTCCCGGCAGGTCTCGGCGTTCCAGCAGGCGCCGCCGCCATACAGGTAGACAAGCACGTGCCGAGGGTCGCCTGCCCTGGCGTAGAACTCGTAGTCCGTCCCGTGGGCGCATCTGGTTTCTCCACCGGGTTTCAGGGTGTTCCACCCCTCGTCCAGGTTCTCGAGGTCGGGAAGCGCCCTGACTTCCCCGGCGCCCTGGGCCACGACCGCCGTCGCCGGAATCGCCAGGAGCGCTGTCAGCGCGATCATCGCCATGGGTAGCTGCTTCATGAATGCCTCCGGTGGTTCGCTTCCATCCCGCGCGTTCCCCTGAACGGGCATTTGCCTCCTGCCTCAACGGCCTCCTACGGAATCCGCACCGCCTCCCGGACCTCCTCCTCCGGCACGTCGCCCACCACGAAGGGCACCCGCCGGGTGACGGGAGGGGCGTTCGGTGTCCCCGGCCGGGTCACGATCTCCAGGACGTAGGTGCCGGTTTCCCGCGGCCGCCAACCCACGTCGAAGGTCTGTCCCACATCGAGGTGGAGCTGTGCGGAGACCGGCGTGCGTCGCTCCTGGGGCAGGTCGGCCCCATCCCTGGCCAGGGGTCGCCACTGCGTCGGCTCTCCGTTTCGGAGGAGGCGCAGGTCCTTGGTCTCGTCTGGGCTGATCTGGAGGAAGCGAAGCCGGTACTCCTCCCCCGGCCGGAACCGCTCCGCGGGCGGATCCACCTGCCCGTTCAGGGCAGGGGGCGAGTCCACCTCGGTCCCCCGGGTGGCCAGGACGTAGACCCGGTCCCGCTCCCGGTCCCACGTCTCCCCCGACTCCAGGACGAGGAAGGGGCCGTAGAGGCCCTGGGACAGCTCGTGGCCCACTTCGCCGTGGATGTGGTAGATGAAGCTCCCCGCCCGGGGCGGCTGGATGAGGACGGAGCCCGACTCCCCCGGCAGAATGGGAGGCTGCACGGCTCCAGGAAGCCCGCTCCAGTGCCCCACCCCGTCGTACCGGCTCCGGAGCTCCAGCCCGTGCCAGTGGACCGAGAGGGCGGACGCCAGCCGGTTGTGCACCACGATCTCCGTGGGCTCTCCCCGGTGAAGGACCAGGGGGCTTCCGGGGACGCGGGTGGAGTCGGGGGGTGGGGGCTCGTCCCCCTCCTGCACGACGAACCCCAGCTCGGGGTCCTCTCCGAAGACGCCGGGCCGGGCGCCGGTCCAGAGGTCGATCCGCCGGGCCGGGGGTGGATCCCCCTCGTTCCACCCCGGGGGCGGACGCACGGTGATCCCCAGGAGGAGTCCGGCCATGTGGTGCATCTCGTGGTCGTGGCCGGGATCCGGGGGAGGTCCCTCGGCGGGAAAGCGCTGCAGGGGCCCCATGTGCCGGACCATGTGACAGTGGAAGAGCCAGTTGCCGGGCTCCTCCGCAGTCCAGGACATGCGGAAAGACGAGACGGCGTTGATCTGCTCCGTCACCACGAGACGCCGCTCCCCCGGGCTCAGGGGCGTGTCCGAGTCCCCGTTCCCCACCCCGTCCACGGAGAAGTAGAAGCCGTGAAGATGGAGCGGATGTCGGGAGATGCTGGCGTTCAGAACCCGCCAGCGTACGGTTTCGCCCAGATCGTGCTCCAGGCGCTCGGTGAAGGGCCAGGAGAGGCCGTTGAAGGAGAGGAGGAGGATGGGGACGGGATCCTGGCGAACGGACGCCGTGGTGATGAGGAAGAGCCGCTCCCCGGGGTCCGGCGCCCCTCCCGGCGGGTCCACCACCAGGCCACCCACGAAGCCGCCCTCCAGGACCCCGTCCGTCTCCCCGCCGGGCGTCCACGTCGGAGCCGAGAGCTCTACGTCATCAGCCTCGGTCCGCCCGAAGTAGATGGAGGTAACCTCGGCCGAAGGGGTGAAACTGACCTCCCGCGTCTCCCCCGCAGGGACCAGGAGGGAGTCGGCGAAGAGAAAGTCGGGGGCGACGGGAGGGGCGCCGGGCGGCCGCCCCACCCGGGCCGGATCCATGGAGCCCCGGTCCAGGAGCCCTCGCACGGCGACCTGGCGGTCCAGGGTGTTGCGCACGGAGACCCGCACAGGGGTGCCGGCAGGCGCCCGGATGAGCGGAGCCGGCACCTGCGGCGGTCCCCCCACCTCGCGGAAGGCGGGGGTCTCGATGCGGGGACCGTCGGGTCCCCGGGGGTACCAGGCGGCCCGGACCGCCTCCAGCTCCACGCGGAGCTCGCCCTCCACCATCTCCCCGGCGGGGGTCCGCTGGTCGTTGGGCACGGCCACCGGGAGGTCGTCCGGGTCCGACTGCGCCGGCTGCGAGCAGCCCGTGATCGCCACGAGAAGGAGGAAAGCGCTCGCGGGAGGGATCCGACTCCTGGGGCTCTTGCACGGGCCCTTCGGACTTCCCTTCCGGCTTGCCCTGGCCGCTTGGCCGCCACGCCCCGGGGCCGCCTCAGCAGTGGTTCTCTGCCGCGGGCCGTCGTCGGCGCTGCGAGCATTGGCGTGCGTCATGGCGGCGTCCTCCCAGGGTATGGAGTCGTGCCACCACGGTAGAGCGAGCCACCGGGGGGCCGCCATCGCATATTCATGTGATGCGGTCGGTGCCGGTACGCTTCGTCACATCTTGCCTTCACATGCTCGGGGGCGTATGGGTGTTCTACAGGTGATCGTCGAACGTTTCACCGTGACCCCTTGTTCCGGAGAAGTGCCCCCGTTGACGCCCGCAAGCCTCATGGTTCCGGAGGGCCGACAGGGACGCCGAGCCCTGGGCGTGTGGGCGGCGCTGGTCCTCCTCGCCGGCATCGTGGCATGCACTGCAGGGCAGACGCAGAGGGGGCCGCCGGCTTCCCCCGGCCAGATGGTCACCGGTTTTACCGAGCGTCTCCCCGATCGACCGGGCTTCGAAGTCTTCCTCCGGAACAACGCCGAGCACCGGGTCAGCATCACCAGCATCAGCATCTTCGATTGCGTGAACCTGGCGGTGTGGTGCCGGACCCGGGAGTTGGACGTCGTCCTGGAACCCGGTCAGGTCCGTCGCATGGTGGTGGTGGAGCCTGAAGACCCCATCCAGCGCTGGAACTACCGCTGGCGGTGGACGCACGAGCGAGGCGTCGCGGCCCGGGCTCGCCCCTCCGCGGGCCAGCCGGCCCCTGCGCCCATCCTCGTCGATGAAGGCACTGAGCCGGGCGAAGAGTACCTCCTCTACCTGGACCCCCGCGGCCGGTTCGTGAACCTGGTGATCCACCCGCAGGGGGTGGCCGAGCTCGGGCAGGGCGACTGGAGCGCCGAGCAGGTTGCGAACCTCACCCGGATCTTCTACCGCTCGTTCCAGGACGACTTCGACTTCGTTCTCCTGGCTCTGGCGGACCGGGAGGCCGGCAGTGATGGGGGACGGGCATACCGCACCTCTCGGGCCGCCGAAGGGTTGGGCCTGAGCGGCGGCGACCGCACCGAGTTCTTTGGCTCCCGCGGCCGGCTCCGCGCGGCCCTGATGCACTCGTCCCACGCGGGGCTGAACGGCCATCTCCCCCTGCACGAAGTCGCCCATACATGGGGGCAGTATATCCTCCCGGGCACCGATCTTCGAGGCCACTGGGGGTTTGCCGGGGTCGGCGGGCTCCTGGGTGGGTGGGATCCGGGCACTCTGGAAGCGGTGGAGGGAGGTTTGTGGACGGCTCGCGAAGGAGACTGGCCAGGCCCCTTCAACCTCAGCGGCCCCCGGAGAACGCTTCGTCCGTTCGCCCCGCTGGAGCTCTACCTCATGGGACTCCTTCCCGCCGACAGCGTACCCCCCGTGGAAGTGCCCCGGGACGCTGAGTGGGTGAACTTCCGGGAGGGGACGTTCCGGGCGTCGGCCATCGACACGGTGACAGCAGCCGACCTGGTGGCTGAGCACGGGCCCCGGATCCCGGCCTATCCCGAGGCTCCCACCACCTTCCGGGGGGCCTACGTAGTGGTGAGCAGTGCTCCCCTGGACGGCGCCACCCGGAACCGGATCGACGAGGACGTGGAGGACCTGACCCGCACCGCATCCCGGAAGCATCGGTGGTACCTGAACTTCTGGGAGGCCACCGACGGACGAGGGCGCCTGGTCATGGACGGCCTCACCGATGCCCTCCTCCCCTCAGCGACCCAGGAGTCGCGAGAACGGGATCAAGGCTGATACCGCGCTCTGGCGATGACGCAGGCCGGTCTCCGGCGAACCCGGGGCGGTTCTCATATATTCCGGAGTATCCCGTGCTGCGGGTTCGTCTCCTCGCTGCAACCCACTCACCTGGTGGATCCGTCCATGTTCAGAGCCATCCCGGTACTCCTCCTCCTCGCGTCCCTGGCCGTTCACGCCTCTGCGGCCGACCCCGGACCGACCCTGGCTTCCCCCGATCCGGAGGTGGTCCTGGCACGCCTCCTCGACTCGGACGCCATTCTCTCGGCCCGGGAGGGTCTCCGGGACCGGAGAGACGCGGCGGCGGCGCTCCTCGTGGAGGTGGGAGGGATCGTGAGCCCCTCCGGAGAGGAGCTGGAGCGGGCCCGCCGGGTGGCCCGGGAGATGGAGGCCATGGGGCTCAGCCAGGTGCGGGTGGACGAAGCACCGAACGCGGTGGGAGTGATCCCGGGGCGGAGTGGCCAGGCCGTGGTTTTCGTCTCCACCCTCGACGACCTGGCCACCGTGGCCGAACACCAACGGGCCGCCGGGACTCCGCCGGTGGTCCGGGGCGATTCGGTGGTGGGGCCGGGCACCAATACCTCGTCCGTCACCGTGGCCATGCTCGAGGCGGCGCGGGCGTACCTCGCCTCCGGGGTCCAGCCCGAGCACGACCTGATCTTCGCCGCGGTGGCCCAGGAGGAGACGGGGCTCCGGGGAATGTGGACGCTGGTGGAAGAGCTGGGGGATCGGGCGCTGGCCTACGTGGACATCCTCGGCGACGGCCGCTCTATCAGCTACGGAGGGCTGGCCATCCACTGGTGGCGGGTGGTGGGAGAGGGTCCCCCGGGACACTCCCTGGGGGGCGGACTTCCCAATGTGAACCTGGGACTCGCCCGGGCGGTGGACCGGATCCTCACCCGCTCAGTGGACTGGCAGGACCCGGAGGAGCGGACCATCCTAAACATCTCCATGCTCCAGAGCGGCGCCGTTTTCAATCACAAGCCCGGGGAGGGTTGGTTCTCTCTGGACGTCCGGTCCCTGGACCAGGAACGGGTCCAGTTCATGGAGGGAGAGGTGGAGCGGATCCTGGATGAGGTGACGGCGGAGACGGGAATCCCCCTCCGGATGGAGGTTGAGCAGCAGGTCCCCGGGGGGCAGATCCCCGGGGCGCTGGAGTCCGGCCTGGTCCGGAGCTCGGTGGCGGTGGCCAGAAACCTCTCCCTCGAGCCCAACCTCTCTCCCGCAGGCTCCGCCAACCTGAATGTGGCCCTGGCCCGGGGGATCCCCGCCATCGGGCTGGGAGGGGGTCGGGGAGGCGAGCGGGGAACCCCCGCCGAGTGGGCCGATATTCCCGCCATGATGCGCTCGGCGGAGCACGTGTTTCTGCTCACCCTCCTCCTGCCGGGGGTTCAGGGAACGACGGAACCATTGGTCGGCGCCGTCCGGCCCAGGTAGTCCGCCACTTCGAGCACAAACTCCCTGTAGTTGATCTCCTCACCAGGCCGTTCGGGCGACTCGCCGAGCCAGCAGTGGGGTTGTCGCCGGCCGTATTCCACCCGTGCTTCCGCAGGCGGATCGGTTACGGAGTCCAGGAACTCCTCGAGGCGGTAGACGGCCAACTCGAGGTAGTACGAATCCATGTCGCCGGTGGCGATGTGCAGCTTCCCGCGTAGGTCCTCTCCGATGGTAGACCAGTTCTGACGCAGGTGGTGGTGGAGATCGAAGTTCTCCCGCCAGTACTCCGCCGTCTCCCGGTCGATGACGCCGCTCTCGTGGTCCCAGATCGGGCGGGGATACCCATCCGGCCCCACGGGCCCGTGCGCCGCCTCCCAGATGGCCCACTGCCCTCCCGACCGGCTGCGGTCCGCCACGGCGAGCTCGAAGTGCCCCTCCTGTCGCATGGTGAACTGGATGTTTCCGTCTGCGCTCCGGTTGCTGGGGCGCTCCACCCGGATCCACCCCTGATCCAGCTCGTACGCATTGTCGTCTTCGTAGATGTTCACGATCTGGTAGGCGTGGAAGTCCACCGAATCGGGGCACCACGCCCAGCTGCCGCCGAAGTACTTCGGGTGGAAGATCTGCAACGCCAGTGCTTCCCACCCACCTGTGGAGCCGCCGGCGAGAACGCGGGACCACGGCTCGGCGACCATGCGAAACTCCGCTTCCAGATGGGGAATCAGCTCCTGCGTGATGGCGTCCCCGTACGGCCCCACGTTGGGGGAGTTCACCGAGTAGGAGGTATCGTAGAAGGGGTTCGCGTCCCGGATGGTGACGATGAACATCCCGGGGGCCTCCTCGGACATCCAGAACTCGGAGAAGCCGGCCGTGCGTCCGCTTCCCTCCTCTCCCGGGGCGAACCCGAAGGGCGAGCGGTCTCCGGGAAAGTGTCCGAGGTTGAAGAGGACCGGGTATCGAGTTTCATCCTCCGGGTCGTACCCTCCGGGCAGGAGCACGTTGGCCCCCAGGTACACGTCTCGACCCCAGAACTCCGAGAGGAGGTCGCTGCGGATCTTCACGAACCGGACATGATCCCGGTCGCGGGGGTTGCCCAACTCGAGCGCCTCACCTTCCTCGAGCGGCTGCATGGGGGGAATCACCTGATCCAGGACCAGGGAGAACTCCTCGGCCCGACCGGGTCGGATCCGCATCGTCTCGACCCCCGAGTGGGCATTGCCGGGCGAGATCCAGACGTTCTGGCCCTCGCCGGTCTCCCGGTGCATCTCCAGGATATGGCCATCCGCCCGGTGGTAGGTGGTCCAGGCGCTAAGCAGGGCCTGCACCCGGTATTCGCCCTCGGGAAGAGCTGTGAGATCAGCCGTAGGATACCCACGCACCGGGTCCGTGCCCGGCTCCAGCACCACCTCCGCGCCGGCTTCCAGGTCCCGGACATCCATGCCGAAGAAGGGCACGCCCGTCACGCCGACTCGACGTCGGGGCTCCGGCAGCTCCTCACCTTCGCCGGGCTCCCCCTCCCCTACGCGGTCGAGAACCACGTACAGCCGGCCGGTCACCGGTGTCTCCATCCCGAGCTCCGCCATTCCCGCCAGCGTGCCGGCGGGAAGCTGGACCCGGAACGACGGCCCGGTGGCATCCTCGGCAGAGGGAGTTCCGCTGCCTGTCTCGCATCCAGATAGCAGGAGAAACGCTGTCAGGAGCAGGAGCAACGGCCACAAGGCGGGGCTCCGGTGCGGTTCGACGGAGGGTTCGGGACGGCGACCGGATTCCACGGGTCGGCGGCGGGGCCATGGGGTCTGCGAGCAGGTCATTTGCGTGGGTCCTCTGGAGGGACTTCCGGCGGAGGGGTCAAGCTGTCTGTCCCGACGCCGTCTCCGCAAGGAGCCGGACTGTCTGACCTGCAGGGGGGATAGCACTTACGAAAGTGAGTCTCTGGTGAATCCGGGGCGGTTCACCTGAACCGCGCGGCTGTCCCCCACGTGACCAACCGACCCGGAGATCGAGACGCGGGAACTGGGATTCAACGTGCCCGCCACGTACAGTAAGCTCTGCACACCACCGAGTGTTCCTCTCATCCGCTCGTGCGAAGCGCCGAGGGACCAGAGGTCGCCGCGGCTGTAACGCGCATGAGTCCGAACCGCCCGGTTGATGCCACCAGCCTGGGGCCAGCTCTGGTGTCCGTTCGCGTTGTAGAACTGAACGCCGACCTCCAGCCCGTCTCCCTGAAAGGCAATGCCGAAATTGTAGTCGTGATCCGTGTCCGGGTCTACATAGACCGACGCATTCCCTCGGAAGCCCGCCACGGCAGGTGATGTGTACGCCAGGGCGCCGAACCCTCCTCGCACGCCGGCCAAGAAGTGGCGCAGTGTGAACACGTCGCTCGTGTCCTCCGCATCGACGGCCCCCCCGGTCTGAAGATCGAGGAATGCGGCCAAACCCTGACCGGTGACCTCCCCGCTCACGCCCAACCGGGAAGCGTTGTTCGCACTTGCCCAATGGGCTCCATCGTGCATTCCTCCCGGCCGTTCGGTCTGCTGGCGTTGCGGTCATGCGGTTCTCGCGAGACCGACGATCCCAGATCGTGGCCCGCTCCCATGGCATGTCCACCGGCAGGCGCGGAAAAGGGTTGACTGCCCCGAGCTTGTGGTACATTATTTCAGTGTCTGATGAACTAGTTAAGACTCCGGAGCTACCATGGACTGCGCCGATGATCCCAAGGGTCAGTTGTTCGAACAGTTTGCTCGCATCGGAAAGGTGCTGGCCAGCCCCTCCCGGCTTCTCCTCCTGGATCTCCTGTCCCAGGGCGAGAAGCCGGTGGAAACCCTGGCCGAGCAGGCCGGACTCACGGTACCCAATACGAGCAATCACCTGCGGGAACTGCGAGTCACCTCCCTGGTGAGCA
>SKVI01000319.1 GCA_007129525.1 Gemmatimonadota bacterium
CCTCGCCCGCCAGTCAATCCGCCCCGGCAGCCTCATCTGGACCGCTGAACTTCCCGCCGACGCTCTCGCCTCCATCCACCACCAGGTGCGCTCCACTGATGTGCGCCCCCGCCGGCGAGGCCAGGAAGAGGACGGCCCGGGCCACGTCGGCCGGCTTCGCCAGTCGTCCCAGGGGCACCCCGGCCTCGAACTCCTCCAGCCGTCCCACCGACTCCACCAGGCGTCGGGCTCCCTCGGTCCCCTCCACGAGCCCTGGCGCCACCGCGTTCACCCGGATCCCGTGGCGGCCCCACTCGGCAGCCAGGCTCCGGGTCAGGTTCAGCACCCCCGCCTTCGCCGCCCCCGAGTGGCTCATGAAGGCGGCTCCGGTCTCCACGTAGGTGGTGGTGATGTTCACCACCGCCCCGTCGCCTGAATCCCGAAGGGGCTCAAAGGCGGACCGGCACACGTGAAAGGTGCCGTCCAGGACAATCTCCACCACTGCTCGCCACCCGCCCACCGAAAGCTCCTCCGCCCGGGCCAGGAAGTTCCCGGCGGCGTTGTTCACTACGATGTGGAGCCCCCCCAGCTCAGCCGCCGCCTCGCGGACCACGGCTTCGACCCGCTCCGGCTCCCGGACGTCCATGGGCCGGACCAGAGCGGTACGGCCCAGGGCACGGATTTCCTCCGCCGCCGGCTCCAGGTGGTCCCGGCTCCGGCTGGCCAGAATCAGGTCCGCGCCGTGGGCGGCCAGCCAGAGTGAGATGGCGCGGCCGATGCCGGTGCCCCCACCGGTGACCAGCGCCACCCGACCCTCCAGGAGGTCGGGGCGAAAGGGCGAGCTGCGGGGCTCATCCCCTCCCATCAGCGCTCCTCCCTGAGCCAGGCGTCGAAGATCTGTCCCACGCGGATCATGGCCTCACGGGCCTCCTCCACCTGGCGGGCCCGCACCGCCGCCCGGGCTTCGTCCACCGCTTCCTGCACCCTGGGGGCGATCTTCCGGTGCACCAGGTTGGCCTGCTGCTGGTCGAACTCCTCCACCGCTTCCAGGGCCTCGGTCCAGTCCTGGTCCGTGCCGGGCGGATTCCGTCGGATGCCCTCCAGGGTCAGGAGCACCTGGCTCAGGAGGGGAGGAAGGTCGGGAGAGAGGGGGTTCTCGCTCATGGTGACTCCAGTGGAATCGGGGTTCCGGGTTCAGAGGGGAAAGACATCGACACGGGCCCCGGCCGGCAACTCGTCCAGGCCCTCGGGAAGCACGCACCACGCATGGGCCGACAGGAAAGGACTCAGGCGAAAGGACTTCTGGTCCGGCAGAACCCGGACCGCCGGCCCACCTTCCTCCGTCTCGACCATCTCCACGGCCCGGAAGTAGCGGAGATGAGGCCGCTTCCCCACCGCCTCGGCCAGGGGTAGACGCCAGGGCGTCTCCGGGGGCTGCCTCCGGAGGGCACGAATGAAGGGCCGCACGAAGAAGCGAAACCCCGCGGCCACCGAAATGGGATTGCCCGGCAGTCCAAAGAAGAGGGCGCCGCCGGGCAGGACCGCGGCCAGGACGGGCTTCCCGGGCCGGATGGCGGCCTTGTGAAAAAGCGTGCGAGCACCGGCCTTCTCCACCGCCGCCGGAATGAAGTCGTGACGGCCCATGGACACGGCCCCCGTGCTCACCACCACGTCCACGCCCTGGCTCGTGACCTCGTCCAGGGCCTCCAGGAAGAGAGCCTCCCGGTCGCCCATGGTCCGGTTGGCCAGAACCGAGAGCTCCAGCTCGGCCAGGGCCCGGCCAAGGAAGGGACCGTTGGAGTTGCGGATCTCGCCCGGCGCCAGCTCCCGGTCCGGATCGCTGACCAACTCGGCGCCGGTGGCGAACACCGCCGCCCGGGGTGCTCGGAAGACCGGCACCCTACCCACACCCAGGGCCGCCAGGGCCGCTACCTCAGGCGGTCCGAGCCGACACCCCGGCGAGACCACCGGATCGCCCACGTCAAAGTCCCTGCCGGCCGCCCGGATGTTCTGGCCCGGCTCCACCGGCACCCTCACCCGGATGGCTGCAGGGTGGTCGTCGCCCTCCTCCTCCACCTCCACGTCCTCCACCCGCACCACCGTGTCGAAGCCCGGGGGGACGGGCGCGCCGGTCATGATCTCCACCGCCAGCCCCCGGTCCGTCTCTCCTTCGGCGGCGGCACCCGCCTCCAGGGGTTCGCCTCCCCCGTCGCCGGCGGCCACGCTGGCCAGCACCCGCCAACGGCTGTCGGCCGGCAGCTCGCGTCCCTCGGTGTCCAGGGCGAACCCGTCCATGGCTGAGTTGGCGAAGGGTGGCAGGGCGGTGGGACTCTCCACCGGACCGGCCAGGTACTTCCCTCCGGCTTGCTCCAGGGACACGGTCTCGGTTTCCAGGTGTCGGGCCTGGTCCAGGATCAGCCTCAACGCCTCTTCGTAGGGGGTCATGGGTCGTAGGGGGTCATGGGACTGCCTCTCCGCCGTTCGGGAAACGCTCCTCACTCCACGTCACCGGAGTACCTTCTCCTCCACCAGGTCAGCCAGCCGTGCCGCAAGCGACGCGTCGTCCAGATCCAGCACCAGCACCGGAGCCTCCATCTCCGGCTGGTCGGTCACCACCGCAACCACCGTCTCCGACCCGGGCTCACCGGACCGGAAGAAGGGCTCGGGGTGCCGGGCGCCGCGGAAGACCTCCACCTTGGGTAGCGACGAGCCTTTGAAGCCCTCCACCACCACCAGCTCCGCCCTCGAGACGTACGCCTCCAGGAGATCCTCCACCCCGGGCTCCTCCCCTCCCTTCCACGAGCCCATGAGGGCGAATCCCTCGGGACCGGTGAGAAGAACGGGATCGGCGTCTCCTTCGTGGCGGAGCCGCCACGAGTCGGTTCCCGGCGTGTCGAGCCGGAAGCCGTGGCCGTGCTTCACCGCCGCCACCCGGTGGCCCCTGCGACGGAGTTCCGCCACGAGCCCCACCGAAACCCCGGTCTTTCCGGAGTCCTTGTAGCCCACCACGCAGAGAGCCGGAGGGAGGCGCGTGGAGCCCGACTCCGGATCCGGCTCCCCTTCGAGCTCAGCCAGCGCCTCTGGTGTATTGGCACTCCGGAGAGCCCAACCGGGGTTCACTCCGGGGCCCAACCGAGCCCACGGGATGGAATAGGCATCCACCGCGTCCAGGAGCCCGTGAAGGGACCGATCCGGGCCCCGGAGTCGTGCTTCCACCTCCGGCAGGCAGGCAAGGCCGTACCAGGCACACAGGGGCTCGAAACGAACGTTCTCACCCGCGGGAGCCGCCGCCGCCCGACCACAGGTGGCGCCCACCCAGGCCACGGCTCGCACCAGCGTCGGGCCCACCAGGGGCATATCGCACCCCAGGAGGAGGACGCCGGCCTCCCCATCGTCGCCTCCAGCCGCGTCGCCCACCTCGTCCCGGAGCTCCACCAACGCCGCGTGCAGCCCCCCCAGGGGGCCCAGCCCGGGGACCCGGTCCGGGATCAGGGTAACCTGTGGATCGGGTTCCAACCCGTCCACCCGGCCCGCCACCACCACCCGGCTGCAGACCTCGCCCAGGACCCGGGCCGCCCGCCGGACCAGGGGCTCTCCGCGGAACCGGGCCAGGGCCTTGGGCGAGCCGAAGCGCCGACTCTCGCCGCCTGCCAGGACTGCCCCCAGAAGGATTCCGGTTCGGCTCACGCCGCGTCCTCGGCGCCTTCCACCCGCCCGCCTCCGGCATAGACGTTGAATCCGTCGTCACGGAGGAATCCCACCAGGGTCATGCCGAACTCCCGGGCCAGATCCACCGCCAGGCTCGACGGCGCACCCACGGCCGCCACCCCGGGGACTCCAGCGGTGAGGGCCTTCTGCAGGATCTCGAAGGAAGTCCGCCCGCTCACCATCAGGAGAGTACCATCAGCCGGAATTCCGCCTTCCAGGAGCTGGTGGCCCACCACCTTGTCCACCGCGTTGTGGCGTCCGACGTCCTCCCTGAGGCTCACGAAACTCCCGTCTGGACGGACCAGGGCGGCGGCGTGGATGCCTCCGGTACGCTGGAAGACGCCCTGGCCCTCCCGCAGGGCAGCCGGAAGACCCTTCAGCATGCCAGGGGCCCAGACGGGTCCCGATCCCTCGGGGAACACCGGACATCCCCGGACCTCCACCGCCTCCAGCGAGGCCTTTCCGCACACGCCGCATGACGAAGTGGTATAGAAGTTCCGGTCCAGGAGAGCCTGATCGAAGGTGACCCCCGGCCGAAGGGCCACCGAGACCACGTTGTACTCCTGGGTCTCGGGCCCCGTGCAGTAGGTGATGGTGCGAATGTCACGGCGCCGGCCGATGAGCCCTTCCGAGAAGAGGAATCCCGCAGCCAGCTCGAAGTCGTCGCCCGGTGTGCGCATGGTGATCGCCACCTGGTGGGTCTCGGTGCGCCCGTTCGGCTCCACCACCTCGAGGCGGATCTCCATGGGCTCTTCAACGGTGACCCGATCCCTCAGGGTACGGTGCTCCCGCCCCCGGCGACGCTCCACCTCCACCGCCGTGGAACCCCTGCGGGGGGCAATCACGGGGTCCTCCTGAGCCACGGTGCCTTCCCGGACATCCCTGGGTGTCGGTGGCAATCCAGGTCCTGCAGTCGAGTCGCCATGGGTGCCTTCCCCTCCGGTAGAACCTCCGTCAGACGGTGCTTGAAGCCCTCTCCTGAAGGCTACTCCCCTCCCGGCGCCCGGGTCCGTGGCCGCCCGGCGGGATCGCGCCTCCCTGTGGAGCCGGTACTCCCTGTGGGACCGCTACCTCCGGTGGGACCGCTACTCCTCCTCGCCGGAGAGCATCTGGTGGAACTGGTCCATGGTCATGAGCACCTCCCGGGGTCTGGAGCCGTCGGGGGGTCCCACCACCCCGGCGTCGTGGAGCTGGTCCACGATCCGGGCCGCCCGTCCGTAGCCCACCCGCAGCTTTCGCTGCAGCAGCGAGGTGGAGCCCTGTTCGTTGGAGATGCAGATCTCGCCGGCATCCTGGAAATACTCGTCCCACTCCCCGTCGAAGGGATCGTCGTCCGAGCTCGCCTCCTCGGCCTCCAGGGCCCGGACCAGCTCGAGGATGTCCTCCTCCTGTGCCTCTCCAGGGGCCTCCGCGTCGGCATCCAGCTTTCGGGCCCGGAGCTGGCGGAACCACTCCATGAGCCGCTCGGTCTCCTCGGTGGAGATGTACGCTCCCTGGATCCGCACGGGCGTGCTCTGCCCCGGGGGCAGGAAGAGCATGTCGCCGTTGCCCAGGAGCGCGTCGGCGCCGTTCTGGTCCAAGATGGTCCGGGAATCGGTCTTGGATGAGACCCGGAAGGCGATCCGGCACGGAAAGTTGGCCTTGATGAGCCCGGTGATCACGTTCACAGAGGGGCGCTGGGTGGCCACGATGAGGTGGATCCCGATGGCCCGGGCCTTCTGGGCCAGCAGTGTCAGTGGCTTTTCGATCTCACCCTGCACCGCCATCATGAGGTCGGCCAGCTCGTCCACGAGGAGGACGATGTTGGGGAGGATTCCCCCTTCGTACACGTCCGGACTCGACGCGCCGTCCTCCCCTTCGCCATTTCCGTCATCGGCGGTGGAACCCATGTCGGCCCGGCGCATGGTCACGCCCTTCCGGACACGCCGGTTGAACTCCCCTATGGAACGAACGCCGTTGCGGGAGAGGAGCTCGTAGCGCCGCTCCATTTCCAGCACCGCCCACTTCAGGACACCGGCGGCATCCTTGGGGTCGGTGACCACCGGATGGCGCAGGTGGGGGAGGTCCCCGTAGGTGGAGAGCTCCACCATCTTGGGATCGATGAGGAGGAGCCGAAGCGTCTCCGGCGTGTGCCGGTAGACCAGCGAGGTGATGACGGTGTTCAGGCAGACGGACTTGCCCGATCCGGTGGCGCCGGCAATGAGGGCGTGGGGCATACGGGTCAGATCGGCCACGTAGGGCGAACCCTGCAGGTCCTTGCCCAAAGCCAGGGGAAGCTCGCCGCGGGCCCCCCGGAACTCGCGGCTCTCCAGCACCTCCCGGAGGTGCACCACCTGCGGGGACGGATTGGGAATCTCCACTCCCACCGCTCCCTTTCCCGGGATCGGGGCCACGATCCGGATCGTTCGGGCCCTCATGGCCAGGGCCAGGTCGGCCTCCAGGTTGGCGATCCGGTTCACCTTCACCCCCGGCGCCGGAATCACCTCGTACTGCGTGACCACCGGTCCGGTGGTACGGCCTCCGATCTGACTCTCCACCTTGAAGGTCCGGAGCTTGTCCACAAGGACCTCGCCCAGTCCGTCCAGCTCCCGCTCCATGTCACCGCGGTCGCCATTCGTGGCCGGGGTAAGCAGCTCCAGCGGCGGGAGCTCCTCTCCTTCCAGCTCCCGGGGATCCCGGGGGTCGGGGAGGTGTCCCTCGGGAACCGGAGCCCGACGGGGGCTGGGGCTCGCTGCCGGAGCGCGGTCCGGCTCCGGGGGCGACACGAGGGCGGTGCTGGAGCTGCCCGCCTCTCCGTCACGGGCGCCGGAGTCCCGGGCACGGGCGGCTTCCTCCCGGCGTCGTTCGCGCCACTCGGCCCACGCCCCCCTTCGTCCCTCCAGCCAGTCGACCAGGGCGACCCAGCTCCACCGGAACCCCGAGCCGATCCAGCGAACCGGCGCCCGGAGGGGATTCAGATTGAGGGTCGCCATGACCAGGAGAACAACGAGGACGGTCACCAGAAGCCCGGCGCCAAATCCCCCCAGGCCGGCCGTCAGGGGCCCAGCCAGCACATGGCCCAGCCAACCGCCCCAGATGGCGTCTACCGGGACGATGGCCAGGAAGGTGGGCACGAGGACCAGGAGACCCCCGGCCAGAACGCTGAGGCGCACTGCAGTCTCGTCCTCCAGCCAGCGTCCGGTGTACAGCCCCGCCACTGCGATGAGCACCGGGAGAAACGCGATCCCCACACCGGCCGCCGCTACACCCGCCTCGTGGAAGGCACGGCCCAGCTCGCCCAGGAGATTTCCGGAGGGAAACCAACCGTCTCCCAGTGGCGCCAGGAGGGGCGCCGGCACCAGCGCCAGGAGAACGAAGAGGGCCAGGGCCAGGAGTCCAACCCCTGCCAGCTCCTTACGAACGTCCGGTTTCACCATGGGTCATCCACTGCCAGAACGCCTGTGCCCGCCCGACGGGCGGGAGCGAAGCGGTTCAGCTCTCGGAGGCACGGGGAAGGTGGATCATCCGATCGTTCATCTCGGGCACCAGGTCGTGCCGGTCGCGCTGGGCACAGAGCGCCAGGTCGTCGCCCAGACCCACCTCCACCAGCGCCGCTCCTGCCGCCGTGGCCCGGAGAAGCTCCTCGTGCAGCTCGAAGGTGCGGGCCAGGTGCAGCGCCGCCCGGGAAGCGTCGTTCAGGACCGGGACATCGGATGCATCGTGGTCCTCCAGAAGCTCCCGGAGGAGGATTCCCGCGCAGAGAGCGTCGTCGAGCGAGAACCGGTCCTCCTTGCCTGCGCAGATGAGCACCGCCTCATCGGTGGATCCGGCCATGCGCCGGACCACCGATCCCAGGTTCAGGAACGACGCGGCAAGCACCTCATCGGCCCCCTGCGCCGCCACGAAGGCCCGGGTTCCGTTTGTGGTGCTCATGACCAGTCGCTTGTCCCGGACCTTCTCACCGGAGAACTCGCGGGGAGAGTTGCCCAGGTCGAAGCCCTCCACCTTGAGCCCCTTGCGTTCACCGCAGAGGAGGGTGTCGTCGCGGCCCAGTGAGTTGGCCAGGCGAATGGCCTCTTCGGTAGAGACGGTGGGATAGATGGCCCGGGCGCCGTTGGCCAGCGCTTCCACGATGGTGGAGGTGGCCCGGATCACGTCGATGACCACGGCCGTGGCGCCGGCTACCAGAACTCCCTCGGCCTCGGCGGCGGAAAAGTAGGTCCGGACCTTCATGACGCCTTCTCCGTCCGACTCCCTCGACGCGCCATGAAGTTCTCCACGAACCGGGTGTCCACCTCGCCCCGTCGGAAGGCGTCGTCCTCCACGATCTCGGAAAGAAACCCGATGGTGGTGGGAATCCCCTCGATGACGAAGGAGTTGAGGGCGTAGCGGGATCGCACCAGGACCTCTTCCCGGGTCTTGCCGCTGATGATCAGCTTGGCGAGCAGAGAATCGTAGTAGGGTGGAACCCGGTACCCGGCGTAGACGTGGGTGTCGAGCCGCACGCCCGGCCCTCCCGGCGGGTGGAAGGTGCTGATCAGTCCCGGGGCCGGCTGGAAATTCCGGTCCGGATCCTCGGCATTGATCCGGAACTCGATGGCGTGGCCCCTCAGGACCAGGTCCTCATCCGGAAAGCTGAGGTGATTCCCGGCCGCCACCAGCACCTGCTCCTTGATGAGGTCGAACCCGGTGGTGGCCTCCGTCACCGGATGCTCCACCTGGATCCGGGTGTTCATCTCGATGAAGTAGTAGGACCCGTCCTCGTCCAGGAGAAATTCGATGGTGCCGGCACCCACGTACTCGATGGCCTCGGCGGCCCGCACGGCATCGGCCCCCATCCGCTCCCGGAGCGCGGGAGTGAGCGCCGGAGAAGGCGCCTCCTCCACCAGCTTCTGGTGGCGCCGCTGGATGGAGCAGTCCCGCTCCCCCAGGTGCACCACCCGACCGTGCTGGTCGCCGAAGACCTGAAACTCGACGTGTCGAGGCTTCAGGAGGCACTTCTCCAGGTAGACCGACGGATCGCCGAAGGCCGCCCGGGCTTCGTTGCGGGCCCCCTCGAAGAGCCGGGGGAAGGTGTCAGCGTTCTCGGCTACGCGCATTCCCTTTCCTCCGCCGCCGGCCGAGGCCTTGATCATGACGGGAAATCCGATCTCGCCTGCCATGGCCATGGCGTCGTCCAGGTCGTCCACCACCCCGCCGGAACCCGGAACCGTGGGCACGCCGGCCTCCTCCATGGTGGCCCGGGCGGTGGCCTTGTCTCCCATGGCCCGGATCTGGGACGCCGTGGGTCCGATGAAGGTCAGGTCGGACCGCCGACAGATCTCGGCGAACTCCGCGTTCTCGGCCAGGAACCCGTACCCCGGGTGAATGGCCTCCGCACCGGTGACTTCAGCCGCCGCGATGACCCGGGGGATGTTCAGGTACGACTCAGTGGAGGACGCCGGCCCAATACAGACGTCTTCGTCGGCGAAGCGGACATGCAGGGATTCCCGGTCGGCCTCCGAGTAGACGGCCACCGTCCGGATCCCGAGCTCCTGGCAGGCCCGGATGATGCGGAGGGCAATCTCCCCCCGATTCGCAATGAGCACCTTCTTGAACAACGGTCAACCCCCTGAGGACGGCTCGACCCGGAAGAGAACCTGGCCGTATTCCACCGGCTCCCCGTTCTCGACACAGACCTCGCGGACCGTCCCG
>SKVI01000089.1 GCA_007129525.1 Gemmatimonadota bacterium
AGGGTGATGGGAAAGCGTCCCATCTCCATGGGAACGCCGAACAGCCGCGGGGCCGGGAAGGCCGATAGGCGGAAACCAACCGGAAGAGTGCCTTCGACGAGCGTCCACTCCACCGGTTGCCGTGCTGCATTGGCCCGCAGATCGACCTGACCGGGCTGAGCCGCCGGCAGGTGGATCTCTCCGTCGAGACCGGCCACGCCGAAGTCGAAGCTGAACGCCGCCTCCACCTTCAAGGGGGCATCCACCGTGACGGTGGTGGGGTTCTCCCGGTCTGCCAGCGCTCCGGTCCATTCCAGAAAGGAATAGCCGGAACGGGGCTTCGCCTCCAGCTCCACCTCGGTGCCCTCCATGAACCAGAGGTCGGCCGAGTGTGGATCGCTCACCAGGTCACCGGGAGAACCCTGGCCGCCCTCGGCAGTGGGGACCCACTGGACCCGGAGCTCCCGCTCGCCGTAGGTCGCGGTGAGTTCTGTGTCGGTCAGGGGCACCTCCAGCGTCCGAACCCTGGGGCCCCCGTCGGACCATCCCTGAAAGCCCACCCGGACCCCCTCCTCCAACTCCTGGCCCGGGGGCGCTTCGATCTGGAGCTGGTCGAAGGGGAACGCCTCCACCACCAGCGGCTCTCCGGAGCGGGGCTCTCCGTCGATCCGGTACGGGGCGCCTCCGGTGGGGTCCTCCTCGCCCTCCCGGGAGAGCGTGATGCGGGTGCGGCGGGTCGTGAGGTCGAAGCGGACGTCGTGGGGCTCGGCACCCAGAAGCTCGATTCCCGTAATGGTGACACCGAAGGGAGCACCCCCGTGGGTTCGGGCGGCGGGCGCGCTTCCGGCGTGAAAGCGCGTGTTGGTCCGGAGGCACGGCTTCGACGAGTCGAAGTAGTCCCAGTACGAGTCCTTGATGCAGCCCGGGAAGGGATCACCGGGATCCCCATGGCTGGGTCCCCCGGTGGCCAGCTCGTTCAGGCCGTCGGCCTGCCGCAACCACACGCCGAGGCGATTCTGATCGGTGTTGATCCTGTTGGAAGGCCACCGGCTCTCGAGCACGTCGGAGTCCACCTGCCAGATGAGGAGTCCCGGTTCCCAGAGGTTCTGGTCCGAGCCCACCCTCTGCCGGTTCTCCAGGAGAAGGAACTCGGGAGAACCATCCTCCGCCGGAATTCGCAGCACCTCGTGGGAGGTCTGTACCGGGGGAAGGGTGATGGCCCCGTGGTCGATCTCCGCCTCTACCTCGACGACGTCGACCCAGCCCAGCACCGCCTTGCTCCACGCGCCCATGTGGCAGGGGCGAGCGGGGTCACCGCCCCGACACCCCCAGGCGCCCGTGCCCATGAGGTCCCATCGGCCGGCGCCCCGGGCCGCCGCCCCGTGGGTGCCGTAGAGATCCGGAAGTCCGAAGCCGTGGCCGAGCTCGTGGGCAAAAACGCCGATCTGATTGATGTCGTCGGCGCCGCAGTTCAGGACCGGCTGGATGGTATAGTCGTTCACGTGGATGTAGCCGCCTCCGTCGGGGCGCGGCGTGCTGGTCTGGATCCCGGACTCCAGACGCCCCTGAGTGGCGCTCTGCAGGTTCCAGCGGTGCGACCAGACCCGGCTCGCCCCGCCGTCGCACTCGGCTCCGTGGGTGGGATGGATCACCGACAACACGTCCACGAAACCGTCGCCCGTGTTGTCGAACTGACTCCAGTCCACCCCTTGCTCGTCCAGGGCCCGCACGATCTGCTCCACGAAGGCCCCCACACCCTCCTCACGGCTCGACGACAGGCCCGCATTGTTCAGGGTGACCTGGCTCTGCGTCAGCTCGACCTGGATCCAGGGAAAGGTGGTTCCTTCCAGCTGAACCCGTCCCGCAGACATCTCGTCGTACAGCTCGGTGACGGTCTGGTGGTAGCTGTTGGGGCCATCGAAGTATTCGTCCTGAACCCGACCCTGGTCGAACTCCGGCTCGGGCGAGTCGGCAAAGAGGCCCAGCACCAGCGGAAAACGAAAGGTCCCCACCATGGGGATGTCGCGAGGCCCCAGAGTCCGGGCCGGATCGCCGTAGTGGAGGATCAGATCCGGAAAACGGGCGCCCCGCATCTGCTGCATGTGCAGCAGTCGCTCAAGGCCCTCGTGCTGGAACTGGAAGGCGTTGGGGTCTCGCTCCAGCTCACGGAAGTAGCCGTCCGGCGGCCGGGTACCGTACTCTTCCCCCAGATTCTCGACGTCCTGGGCCGCCAGTTCCACGCCCTCCATGGTGGCCGCACCGAATCCCGGCACCGCCCCGACGGAACCCAGTGCGGGGACGGCCAGGAGGGCCAGGACAGCGAACACGAAGCGACGTCGCATCAATCAGGGCATCGGAGTAGGGGGCGGCCAACCGAGGGGTTTCTCATTCTAACCGCCACGAAAGCCCAGGGTTCCCGGATGGGCCCGGGACACGGCCCGTGATGCCTGGCTCTCAGCCCGCCACCTCGTACAGGGGCTCGAAGCGGGCGGTGAAGTGCCGCAGCACCGGCTCCTGGTAGGTGAAGCGGTAGCCGCCCACCGAGTCCTTTCGCTCTCCGAAGGCCACGATGGCCTCCACCATGAAGTCCACGTGGCTCTGGGTGTAGACCCGTCGCGGCAGGGCCAGCCGCACCAGTTCCATGGGCGCCGGATGCTCCTCCCCCGTCTCCGGGTCCCGCCGGCCGAACATGACCGTGCCCACCTCCACGCACCGGATCCCCCCCTCCAGGTAGAGCTCGGCCACCACCGTCTGCCCCGGCAGCTCCAGCGGAGGTACGTGGGGAAGGAAGGCCGCGGCGTCGATGTACACGGCATGCCCGCCCGGCGGCTGCACGATGGGCACGCCCGCCTCGGCAATAGCCTCGCCCAGGTAGCGGACCGAGGCCAGTCGATACTCCAGATAGTCCTCCTCCAGCACCTCCCGCAGCCCGATGGCAATGGCCTCCAGATCCCGGCCCGCCAGTCCCCCGTAGGTGGGAAACCCCTCGGTGAGGATCAGGACGTTTCGCTGTCGACGAGCCAACTCCGGGTCGTTGGTGGCCACGAACCCACCGATGTTGGCGAGGCCGTCCTTCTTGGCCGACATGGTGCACCCCTGGGCGTGGGAGAAGATCTCCCGGGCGATCTCCGCCACCGGCCGCTCGGCGTAGCCCTCCTCCCGGAGCCGGATCATGTAGGCGTTCTCGGCAAAGCGACAGGCATCCATGTAGAGGGGGATCCCATGCTCCCGGCAGATCTCCGAAACCTGCCGGATGTTCGCCATGGACACGGGCTGCCCTCCCCCGGAGTTGTTGGTCAGTGTCAACATGACGAGGGGAATGCGCTCGGCCCCCTCCTCTCGGATCAGCTCGCGCAGCCTGCCGGTATCCAGGTTCCCCTTGAAGGGGTGCACCTCCTGGTGCCGGCGTCCCTCGGGCACCAGAAGATCCACCGCCCGGGCGCCCACCGCCTCCACGTTGGCCCGCGTAGTGTCAAAGTGGGTGTTGGAGGGCACGATGTCGCCCTCGCTGCACATGGTCTCGAAGAGAATCCGCTCGGCGGCCCGCCCCTGATGGGTGGGGATCACCTGCTCGAATCCGAAGACCTCCTTCACCGCATCCTCGAAGCGGTAGTAGGAAGGGCTTCCGGCATAGGCCTCGTCCCCCCGCATGATCCCCGCCCACTGCTCCGCGCTCATGGCCGAGGTGCCGGAGTCGGTGAGGAGGTCCAGGATCACGTCACGGCTCCGGAGGTGAAAAGTGTTGTAGCCCGCGTCCTTCAGAAGTGCCAGGCGCTCGTCCCGGGTGGTCATCCGGATGGGCTCCACCACCTTGATCCGGAAGGGCTCGATAATGGTCTTCGGTGGCATGGCGTCTATCCCCTCACGTCCTCGCCCCGGATCCCCAGCGTTTCCGCCTCGGCCCGAAGCCCGTCGATGACGTTCTGAAGGTGCTCGTTCCGGTCGAGCCCGATGAGGTCGATACCCCGGGCCACCTCTTCCCTGCTCACCCCGGCGGCGAAGGCCTTGTCCTTCAGCTTCTTGCGCACCGACTTCGGCTTCAGGTCGTCCACCCCGTTGGGCCGCACCAGGCAGCACGCCACCACCAGCCCCGAAAGCTCGTCGCAGGCGATGAGCACCCGGTCCAGCTCCGTCTCGGGCTTCACGCCGGTGAAGTCGGACCGATGCGCCAGGATGGCCTGGATCACCTCGTCGGGATACCCCCGCTCCTTCAGCTCTTCAACCGCAATGAGCGGGTGCTGGTCGGGGTGCTTCTCCCAGTCCAGGTCGTGCAGCAGCCCCGCCAGACCCCAGAGGTCCTCGTCGGCTCCCTTGAGACGGGCGTAGTGGCGAACGGCGGCCTCCACCGCCAGCATGTGGTTCTTCAGACCGTCGCTCTCCACCCACTCGTCCAGAAGCTGCAGTGCGTCGTCTCGATCGGGCATGTCGTCATCCACCTCCACAGAGTTGTCTGATTATTCGGGTCACGGCGACTCACACCTCGGCCGAGGGACACAGGTGCGCCACCGGACACTCGGGGCACAGTGGCTTGCGGGCCTTGCAGATCCTCCTTCCATGAAAGATCAGCAGATGGGCCAGCATCGTCCAACGCTCGCGGGGAAAAAGCTCAATCAGGTCCCGTTCCACCTTCTTCGGGTTGGTATGGCGAGTGAAACCCAGGCGCTTTGAGATGCGCTTCACGTGGGTGTCCACCACGACCCCCTCGTCGATCCCGAAGGCATTTCCCAGCACCACGTTGGCTGTCTTGCGGCCGATTCCCGGGAGCGCCGCCAGTGCC
This sequence comes from Gemmatimonadota bacterium, assembly GCA_007129525.1. GTDB lineage: Bacteria > Gemmatimonadota > Gemmatimonadetes > Longimicrobiales > Gaopeijiaceae > PWLA01. The sequence continues at coordinate 4,757 of SKVI01000089.1, forward strand.
TTCATGCTACGGGGGACCTCTCCGCCATGCTCCTCCACCACCGCCTCGGCCATCCCGATGAGGTTCCGGGCCTTGTTCCGGTAGAAGCCCGTGGAGTGGATGATCTCCTCCACGTCCTCCTGTCGGGCGCCGGCCAGGTCCTCGGGGGTGGGATACGCGTCGAAGAGGACGGGAGTGACCTTGTTCACCCGCTCGTCGGTGCACTGGGCCGAAAGGATCGTGGCCACCGTGAGCTCATACGGGTTCTGGTGGACCAGGGCGCAGTGGGCGTCCGGGTACTCGTCCTGGAGGATGTCGTAGACCTGGTCGGCCCGCTCTCGTCGGTCCTTCTTCGATTCTCTCGGCATGGACGGGAAGGTAAGGCTTGGTCAGGATCGGGACGACTCCGCCTCCACCGCCTGGATCCGGCGGAAGGGGAGGAGGCTGGGAACGGTCCGCTCGTCGCTCAGGTCCTCGGGTCGCGGAGACCGCTCCAGCGCTCCCAGCGACTCGGGAACTGCGTTCATGTAGGCGAAAACCCGGCCCACGAGCTTCAGGAGCTCACCCATGGCCACCACCGAGTAGAGTTCGTCCAACTCACCTCCGGGGAGCGTGGTGGTGAAGTCCGGGCCCTGGTCTTCGTCCCGAACCCGGGTGCGGGGCCAGTGGGCTGCGTCGTCCAGGGGCACTGGCGGCAGCGGCACCACCGAGAGCCCGGGACGATCGGGCCGGACGCCCAGGGCCGCCATGAGCGAGAGGGTGTCATCGGCGCTGCAGGTCCAGAAGACCCCGTCCAGGTCCTCCGCGGGGCCTTCGGGGTCGGGGTGCGACCAGACCAGGTGGCGGGGAAGCTGCAGGTAGCCCGCGTCCGCCGGAAGCTCACCCTCCCATCGGCCCAGCTCCAACCGCCCCTCCACCACCCCACGCACCGCCTCCGTCCCCACCAGAAGCAGGAGCTCTCCTGCCTGGTGAAAGTGGAAGGCCTGGAAGAGGAAGGCGCCGAAACGGTGGAGGGCCTCACCGCCGCCCGGGCCCTGGGGGCCCTCATCCGCTTCTCCCTGGATCTCCTTCAGGGTACGTCCCACCTCACCCAGGAGGATGAACGCCGCCGGGTCGGTGGTGTCCACCTCCCGCGCCTCGGCCTCCTCGGCGATCCGACGAAAATTCTCGTCGGCGAACTCCCGTCCCGGGATTCCCACCTCGAAGGGGGTCATCCGGGCCCAGGCGTCGCGGGCCCTGCCGTCCTCGCCATCGGATGTCTCGGCTGGTGCCTCGAGATCGTCCTGGCTCACTTGGCGGTGTCTCCCCTCTCTGGTTGGCCATCGACATCCGAGGCTTCATCAGACAGATCACCCTCATCCGGCGGTGGAGGTCCGCCGGCCGCTCGTCCGGGACGCCCGTCCTCGGGTCCCGGCGCGTCGGGGGCTTCCCCCACCGGCACCGGCTCCGCCTCGGACTCCACCAGGTCGAGGGACTCCTTCCGGAAAAAGCGCTTCAGCCGCTCCAGGAGGGAGACCTCCCGGGCCAGCACCACCTGTACCCACCCCCCGCCGGCATCCAGCCCGTGGATCCAGATGTAGTGGAGGTCCCCCAGGTCCTCGTGCGGAGGCAGGGCAATGGCCCAACGCCGGCCGTCCCACTCGAACTCCAGGGTCTCGGCGTCGGCCAGCTCGCCGGGGCGCCACCTGCGCTCGATGTAGACGTCGTACTCCACGCGGAAGACCCCGGGGGCCAACGGAAGACCCGACTGGTAGTACCACGGGTCGAACTCCTCGCCCTGTCCCCGGTGATACGTCTGCTCGAGGGCGTAGTCCAGCCCCTCGAGGGCGTCGTCCTCGGCCAGGAACTCCAGGTGGTGCCGAAGCTCGTGGGTAATGGTCTCCCAGAGCTCCTCCTCCCACGAAAAGCTTGGAGACCGCTCTGCAACCGCCTTGAACGATCCGTAGTAGAGCGCCAGAAACGAACGAGTGGTCTCGGGGCCCATGTAGCTGGAGGGATACGGCTCGGTGTAGCACATCCCCAGCGTGTAGTAGTCCTCGTGATCCGGGTGACTCTCCGCCTCCGGATCCACCACCACTCCGTCGATCCCTTCCTTGTACACGTCCGGGATCTCGTCCCACATCCGATGGGCGGTGGCCTCGAACTCCTCAAAGGTCATGGACGTTCAGGGCTCCTGGAGGGTGGGGGGCCGAAAGGACGGACTGGGTGGACGCCCGCTCGCGGAAAAGCGATCGGCGTCTTCCTCACCTCCGCTCAACCCGCGGGAGGCTCCGAGCGCTTCCCACTCCGCATGGCCACCCAGAGAAGGTACCCCAGGACGGCCACGTAGCCGCCCACGAAGACCACGATCCAGGTCAGAAGTTCAGCGTCCATCTCGGTCGCTTTCCGGTTGAAGGGTTCAGTCGCCGGTTCGGGGGTTCAATCGCCGGTTCGGCGGCGGGTGCCCACACCCGGTTGGGTCATGGGGCCGGCTTCGACGCGCTGGGCCAGGAAGCGGTTCAACGCGTAGAGCACCACGAAGAGGATGCCCCACTGCACCACCATCGTTCCGGTGCTGAAGGTCTCCAGGGGGTTCCACCAGGTCTCGGAGAACTCGGTCATGGACTGGTACACCCACCACCCGAAGATGACCAGGAAGACGAAGGGGATGACCCGGATACACACGCTCCACCACCTGCCGATGTGGATGTCGGTGGTCTCATTGATCTCGGCCCGGGCCTTCTCCACCCCGTACTTGGTGATGGCCAGGGCGGTGAGGAGGCCGCTGATGAGTAGCCCCACGCCCCAGACCCAGTCCTGGTTGTCCAGGAAGTCGATGGACAGGGCCGAGGGGATTCCGAAGGCGAAAGCGGCCACACCCACGATGATGGCCGCCCGCCGACGCTGGACCCCGAAATTCATCAGGTTGGTGGTTCCCAGCTCGAACATGGCGATGAACGACGAGATCCCCGCCAGGGCCAGGGCCAGGAAGAAGAGGGGCCCCAGGATCGCGGCCCCGGGCATGGTAGCCAGCAGGTCCACGATGTAGATGAAGGTGAGCCCCACGTTTCCGGCGGCCAGCGCCTCTTCGGCAAAGTCCACGGTGGGCGCCACCGCGTAGAGGGTACCCAGAATGATGGCCGCCGCCAGGAAGCCCACCAGAACGTCCGAAAAGGCGATGATCCCGGAGTTCACCCCGATGTCTTCCTTCTCCCTGGCGTAGACGGCGTAGACCATCATGAGCCCCCAGCCCGCACCGGTGGACCAGGCCACCTGGGTGAAGGCCTCCAGCCAGACCCGGCCCTCCATGAGGAGGCCCCAATCGGGCACGAAGAGGAAGCGCAGCCCCTCACCGGAGCCCGGGAGCGTCACGGCCCGGAATCCCAGGATCACCAGAATGAACAGGAGGGCGGGCAAGAAGATCTTGAGCACACGCTCCAGTCCGCCCTTGATCCCCTGAAAGACCACCGCCGCCGTGAAGACCACGGCAATGGCGTGATAGCCCACCGTCTCCAACGGGTTGTTGATGAAGGCATCCCACTGCGCCTGACCCCAGGTCCCGGCATCGCCCACGGCGCCCTCCACCGGCGTGAGTCCTCCCGTGGCCGCCACCACGAAGTAGCGGATGCACCAGCCGGCCACCACCGAGTAGTAGAACATGATCCCCAGGGTCACACAGGCCATGAAAGCCCCGGCCCAGGTGTTCTGCGGCCCCATGAAGTCGCGGAATGCGCCGATGTTGCCCAGCCGGCTGCGCGTACCCATGAGAAACTCGCACATGAGCAGGGGCACCGCCCAGATGACCAGGCCGATGGTCACCGCGATCAGGAAGGCACCCCCGCCCCACTCGGCGGCCACCCGGGGAAAGCGCCAGATATTGCCAGTGCCCACCGCCATGGAGACCGCGGCCACGATGATGGCGACACGTCCTCCCCACTGTTCCCTTTCGAGCTGAGCCATGGAGTTCCCGAAGCTGTGGCGTGAACTGGAGCATGAAACGGCGGGCACCGGTCTGCAGCACCCGGGGCGGAACCGTCACCCCGGGGCGGGACCAACACCCCGGGGCGGGACCAACACCCCGGGGCAGAGGCACCACCGCGCCGACGGCACGGGAACCTACGGGGGTCCTCCGGCCTCGCGCAACACGAGATGCGACATCCCTGCACGACGCGTCATCGCCCGTCAGGCAAGCCGTGGTCCTCCGGGTCTTTGAGGATGTCCCCCTTCGGGCTCGACTTCTCCTCCGCCGACCTGACCGCCTCCTCCACCCCATCCGTCGTCCCCTCCCGCGAGTTCGACTCCTCCTCCGTCCGATCCGGCCCCTCCTCCACCGGATCCAACGCATCCATGGCGCGGAACATGAGGTCCCGCAGCTCCCCGTTGCGCGGGGCGTCGACGTTTCCGCTGAAACGTGCCGCCGCCGTGTGCCACTGAGGGTCGATGCCGAGTTCGCGGTTGGTCTGCTTCAGCGTTTGGGGCGGCCGATCGAGCGACTCCACCTTCCGGCTCACACCGGTAGCCCGGGGCCGCTGGGGCAGGGGCCAGCCCTTGCGGTCGAAGAAGCGGAAGTCGCCGCTGCGGGTGCGGCGTACCTCGAAGCCCTCCTCGTGTACCGCCCGGTGGTGGAACCGGCA
>SKVI01000296.1 GCA_007129525.1 Gemmatimonadota bacterium
ACCTGCGAGCCCAAGCGCTTGCCGCTCGGCGATAGCACCGCCAGCGTACAGCTTGCCGCATGCGCATCCTTCCCGATATACCTGTCAATGGTCGTTCTCCTGTTGGGGTGGGGGTTCCGGGCTCTCACCTACCCCAGATTGTCCCGCCCCTCAGGGGAACGTCAGCTTTTCTCGGGGCCCACCCGTCCCATCGGCCCTCCTCCGGTCAAGGACGCGCTGCCCCTGTGATGCCTATCCCTGACAGGGTGGTGAAGATTCGGGGCGTGCTCTTCGTAGTTGTTCGTGTGGCATCCTGAACAGGTCGGACACCAGCCTCTCAGGACCCATCCACAACCAGACTCCACCCATGATTTGAGTCGCGCCATGAACCGTCCGCTTCGAAGCACTGTATCCCAGATCGTTTCCATCCTCATCATCACTCTGGCGGCCTCCGCCGGGATCAGTGCCCAGGAGGCCGTCCCCCTCCATGTGGGAGAGCCGCTCTCCGGCCCGCTCGCCCTGGCAGACACGGTGCGCTACAGCCTGGACACCCAACCCGGCTATTTCGTGCGCGGGATCGTCCATCAGGAGTCGGTGAACGTGGCGGTCAGGATCGTCGGGCCCGACGGGAGCCAGATCCGGAGCGTGGATGTGCGGATCCGAGGCGAGGAACCCTTCCAGTTCGAGACCGAGCAGGAGGGCGCCTACACGCTGGAGGTCGTTCCGGTGGATGAGGAGGAAGGCGACTTCCAGGTCCGCCTCGATCGACTGGAGCCCGTGGCCACCGATCCCGAGGAGCTGGCGGACCAGCTCCTGTCCTCCCACGACCGCTCCGATTCGCCGGGGGCCGCGGTGCGGGTATGGCGGAACGGGGAAACTCTCTTCTCTCGGACCTATGGCATGGCCAACCTGGCCTACGGCATCCCCTTCGAGGCGGATACACCTACGAACATCGGCTCCACCTCGAAGCAGTTCACCGGCTTCGCCGTCATGCTCCTCGCCGAACGGGGGCAGCTCTCCCTGGACGACGACGTGCGCACCCATGTCCCCGAGCTTCCCGACTTCGGCGAGCCGGTGACGGTCCGCCACCTCCTGACCCACACCTCGGGCTACCGGGAGATCTACAACCTCCTGAGCATGGCGGGCCGCCGGTTCGACCACGGGGACTACGTCTCCAGGGACGAGATCATCCAGGTCGTTCAGAACCAGCCGGCGCTTCAGAACGAGCCGGGCGCCGAGTGGAACTACAACAACACCGCCTACGGACTGGCGGCCCTGATCGTGGAGCGGGTCTCGGGTCAGAGCTTCACCGACTTCATGCAGGAGAACGTCTTCGAACCCCTGGGCATGGACCGGTCTGTGGCCCGGCCCCACGTCCAGGCCATCGTCGAAGGGCGTACCGTAGGATACGCTCCGGATCCCCAGGGTGGCTACCGGGAGATGCGGGATCTGGGGGGCTCCATCGGAGCCGGTGCCGTCTATGCGTCCATTGAGGATCTCGAGACCTGGGTGGAAAACTACCGCGAGCCCCGGGTCGCCACCCGCGCCACCATCGACGAGATGATGACGTCGTTCGTAACCACCGCAGGTGACACGACGGGATACGGGCTGGGCCTCATGATCGACGAGCAGCGGGGCCTCGAACGTGTGCACCACGGGGGAGCGGATGTGGCGCACCGCTCCATGCTCGTCTACTACCCGGAGATCGGCGCGGGCATCACGGCACAGGGCAACCACACCTCCTTCAATTCCAACGTGGCGTTCCGACTGGCCGAGGCCTTCTTCGGTGAGTTCATGGAGCCCGAGGAGGAGGAGGACCCGGCCGAGGGCGTCCCCTTCGATCCCGACTCCTACGACCCGGCGGAGTTCGACGCCCACACGGGTCGCTATGCTCTGGACGCCACCCCTTCATTCGTGATCACCCTCACCCGGGACGACGACCGGCTCCTGGCCCGGGCCACCGGTCAATCGCAGATGGAGCTCACCCCGACATCGGACTCCACCTTCGCCGTGATCGGGGTGGACGCCTCTCTGACCCTGCACCTGGACGAGGGCGGACGAGCCGAATCGTTGACGCTTCATCAGGGAGGCATGTCCCAGCGAGCGAGCCGCCTGGACGACGGCGAGGATGTCTGGACGCCCACCGAGAAGGAACTCCGCGGGTTCGTCGGCCGGTACCTGAGCGAGGAGGTCGAAACCTTTTACAACATCGCCCTGGAAGGCGACTCCCTGGTCCTCAACCACCGGCGACGTGACGACGCCACCATGACCCCCGGCGAGCGGGACGCCTTCTCCGCGGCCAACATGCAGATCTCGTTCGAGCGGGATCGGCATGGACGGGTCATCGCCTTCTACCTGGACAACGGCCGCACCCGGGACGTGAGGTTCGAGCGGGTGAGGTGAGGCCTTTCGATTTCCTGTTCCTGAAACCATCCGGCCACCATCCAGCTGACCACACCCCGGGGCGACACCCTCTTCTCGGTCCGGCTCGGGGAGGGCGCCGTTCCGCTCAAGGATTCCCACCGGGACGAGCGGATGCGTGCCCGGGCGTCGTTGTTCGAGCGTTCCGGCGTCAACCGACGCGACTTTCCAGACGCCCATGAGCGCTTCCGCAACCACGCACCTGCCAGTCAGGTGATGGTGCTCCTCGAGCACGAAGTCGAAGGACGGTCGCCGGAGCGCCGGGAATGACCGGGCCCGTGGACGGGGGTCTACTTCGCTGGGGGATGCCACTGCTCCTCGGAGCCTGCTTCTACGTCCCTCTTTCGGCGCAGAGCCAGGAGGCTCTCCCAGTCGGGCCGGTCCCTCAGGGGATGACCGTCTCGGCCGAGGAGACCCCCTACGAGGTGTTCGGGTCGACCGCTGCCGAGCTCCGAGGGTCGATGCGGGAACGCGGCCCCCTCGAAGAGGAGCGCCGCTGGGACGGGTACACCTACTGGAGCATTGACTGGGAGTACCGATACGCGCCGCAGTCCGGCAGCTGCGAGATCACGGAGGCCTCGGTCGCCTTCTCCGTGCGGGTCGTGCTCCCCGTATGGCGTCCGACTCCCGAAGTCCCCGCGCCCCTTCGCCGGCACTGGGAACGGTTTGTCGCCGCCCTGCGAGTGCACGAGGACGGGCACGTGCGCATCGGGGCAGATGCGGCGCGCACAGTCCTGGCCCGGATCGGACGTCTCACGGCCCCGTCCTGCGACGGGATGGCGGACCGGGCCAACCGGATCGGCCACCAGACCCTGGACGAGTTCCGGGCGCGCCAGCGTACCTATGATGCCGACACGGGGCACGGGCGGACGCAGGGGGCGGTGTGGCCACCCCTTCCTGATCGGGGTGTAGCTGGTCGGTGAACTGGTCAAGGCGGCAGAGGGAAAACTCCGAGGGGTTCCACACTGAGCGAGCGCGAGTTCTTTGAGCGCACCAGTCAGCAGCCAGAACCGTTCAAGGAGGTCGTGGTTCCTACGAGATCAGGGCGCCCGCCTTGGCTGGACGATTGATTACGAATGGTTGGTCGGGTGCATAAGACTGGATGTCCCCAGAGCGGAAGGATGGGGGTGTCCCCGACAGGTGGTGGTTGAAGCACCAAACCCACTCCAGGGTGGCGAGAACTACGTCCTCCAGGCCCTGCCACGGCCCGCGCTTCCGGATCACCTCAGCCTTGGAGAGGCCGATGATGGACTCGGCGAGAGCATTGTCGTAGCTGTGCCCCCGGCTACCGACCGAGAGTTCGATCCCGGCTTAGGCCAGCCGTTCGGTGTAGCGGGTCGAGAGGTACTGGGCGGATTCAACCGAGGCCACTGCCCACAATAGTCCGCTTGTGGCGGGCATTTCGCTCTTCTCTAAGCCCGCCCTCAACATGTTCCGCAATGGTCCAGCCCCTTCAGCTTCCACGCTTGAGAACCCCGCCATCTCAACGTGGTGCTGCACCCACCGCTCCTCCAGCTCTCTGAGCCAGTTGGCCACCACGACGATCTCCTCCTCCGCCCGGGCCCGGGCGAGTCTGGGACTCACTCCTACGTACTCGAAGGGCCCCGGATCACCCTTGAGGTCTTAGCCCGGCGGCAGCCCCCGTCGCACCTGCTGGATGAAGGGGTGATCCGAGTCACCGTCGGCCCAGAGGTGGAGGAAATGGCGGCGGAGACTGTCGGCGCGGGCCTCCTCGCCGAGGCGGTCGTGGAAATCGATCCGGCGCAGGAACGCGGGCGAGGAGTACAGGCTCCACCAGAGCGACCGGTAGAGCTGGATCGCTTCTCGCTCATTACCCCGGCGCGCCTGGATCTCGGCGAGTGGCCACACCACCTGGGTCCAGAAGGCTCCTTCCGGTCCAACGCTTCCGGCCAGGAGCCGCTCCGATACCGTCAAGTGCTCGAGAGCCTCGTCTTCGCGCTGCCGTGAGAGGGCGCGATAGCCGCGGATCCCCTCCACCAACCCGTGGATCAGACGGGCGTCGAGGGTGTCCTGGGCGGCGGCGGCCGAGTCGGCCTGCCTCTCGAGGATGACGAGGGTGGAGTCTGTGACGGCCACCCGGCCCTGATCCAGGGCCAGGAGCGCACTCATCACGAGGTCCGGCTGGACTACCCCTACGTGCTCCTCCCGCAGCGTCGGCACGGTCACCTCGGCCTCGGAGGGTGCGTGTAAATACAGCCCTGTCTGACGCATGACCAGGTTCGCTAAGGTGGCGGGGCCGAAGGGTATGGCATCTGGGCTCTGGACGCGGGACGAGATCCACTCCCGGGCCTGGTCGATCCGGCCGGAGGCAAGCTGGATGTACAGACAGTCGTAGACCACGCCCGAGGTCATATCCCCCCGCTCGCGCGTCTCCTCGCACGCCAGGCGCGCCAGCCGCAACGCCTCACCGGCCTTCTCTCCGTCGTGGGTCCAGGGGCGCCGGAGCCGCGACAGGAGCACCACGTCGGCGTCCTCGAGCGCCTCCACCACCCGTACCCGGTCATCCTCCGAACCGTACAGGTAGTCGAACTGGAGCTGGTGGGCTCGGAGCTGGAGCGTCTCCTTTCCCGCGAGACGCCGCTCGGTCTCCAGCCGCTCGGCCGCCTTCGCGCTGTCCCCCTCGATGAGGGCCAGGTCTACCAGGTGAATGTGGTACGGGACGAAGTCGGGGTCCAGCTCGACGGCCCGCTCCAGCGCCCTCTGGGCGTCGCTGGGCGTGAGCTTGAGCTGCGGACCCCAGTGCAAATAGGCATCGCCGAGCTGGTACCAGATTTCCGGGTCATCGGGATAGCGGCGTACCCCCTCGCGCAGGAGCGCGATCCCGGATGGCAGCGCCCCGCGCCGGGCCAGGTACTCTGCCTCGATCATGAGGGCCTCCCGCGCCGGCAGCCGGTCCCGGTTCCCGTACGCCTTCGCGCGGGCGTCCAGCTCCCCGGGAAGGCTTGCCCAGTTCAGAGCCGAGGCAATTCGGAAATGGGCCAGGGCGAAACCGGGGTCGAGATCCACTGCCCGCTGGTACGCTTCCAGGGCCGCCTCGAACTGCGACCTGCGGTACTGCGCCTCCCCCTCCATGAACGCACGGAGCGCCGCCGGGCTTGGCGTCGTTATGCTGGAAATCCGTATCCCCGTCAGGTCCGGGTTCTGCCGGGCGAGGAGCGCTCGAGCCACATCCACCGACAGCCGGTCCACCAAGTGCAACAGCGAGTCGGCCGGACCCTCCGCCATCACCCCCTCCACCCGGCGTCCCGACGCCACATTGTGCAGGTCCGCCGTCACGCGCACCCGGGGGCCTACCTCCACGGCCGTCCCCAGCAGCGCCCAGCGCGCACGAGCCCGGCGAGCGACCTCCAGGGCTGTGGCGAGGTCCGTCTCGTCGCCCCCCACCGACTCCCTCCAACGGGCCAGGATCGTGCGGCTGTCGATGGCCCGAAGCCCTCCCACGCCATCCAGGTTCCGCGACAGCAGGTCGACCATCCCCTCCCCCCACGTCTCCAGCCCCTCACCCGTGGTGCGGAAGGGCAGGACCGCGAGCCCCGGCGCCGCCTCCTCGTCCACAGTCACGTCGGCGGTCTCGTCGGCCAGCCGGGTGGCCCCGAACCACGCTCCCGAGAGGGCCACCAGGATCCCCAGAACGAACCAGACGGCCCGACGGGGAACGAGGACCCGGGCGGCGGGAGAATCGTCTCCTCCCTCGAGCGCCCCGTCGTCCCTTCCTTCCCGGCCCGGGGTCTTCACCACGCCCTCGGTCGTGAGGTCGAAGGCCCAGGCCAGGGCCACGGCCACCGGAAAGCCCAGGATGGCCAAGGCGGCCAGAAAGCTCAGGGTCCACTCCGGAAGCCGGAGGGCCGGGAAAAGAATGTCCGCCGCCTGAAGCACCACGAACGCGGCGACCACGTAGACCACGGCCACACGGATCACCCGCCGTCGCTTCAGTTCGGCGACAAAGCGTCGTGCCTTGTCCAGGGGATCGGTCATGGGCGTTCCGGAGAAAGATGGAGGGTGGGGCCTGGAACCCCTCGGACCGTCTCGGGAAGATGCGAGCGTTGCCGTGAGGGACGCAAGAAAGGCCGGAGAAGCGCAGTCCGCGAGGGCAAACCTCCCGAAGGGGATTGACCTTTGAGAGATGGGAACGCGGAGCCAGCGCGGTTGACTGTGCGGGGCGAAGGGACGCGACGACATCGGCCCGGCGCCTTCTTGGAAGAGCCAGTACCTCAGGGGTGCCGGCGGACGGCCTCTTCGGCAACCGGGTGTTTCGCGGGTGCCTACCGGTCGCTTGCCGAGTTGATCTGCGCTTCGGGGGTGTCGGCTGGTGGCTTGGCGCGCGGGCCGGCGCGTCTTGGGAGATCGGGTGACGGACCCGTCGCACCGGAGACCGGAGCCGAGTTGTGTAGGTCAAAGTCAAGAAAAGAGTGCGCTGCCCGGGGTCGCATGGGGAAGTTCGGCCCACAAATGGACCAAACATCCCCTCACTTAAGCTCCGAAGGGAGGGGGGTGGGGGAAGAATGGCCTGTTTCCAGGCCAATATTCCCGCTTGGGCACCTGCTATCCAACTCCGAGGGGAGTTCTTATCGCGGATCGGTGACCCGAGCACGGCCACCGGGGCGCATCAGACCATCCCAGGATGGACCGGGTGACTTTGGCCTCACTCCGCCGTCTTCGTGGGATCGGGCCCCAAAAACCAAGTGGAGGCGGCGGGGATCGAACAGGATTCCGGCCTGGGCCCCGCAATCCCATAACTCTATAGAAATGCGTGGATTACACCGCACCCCAGTATGATGTGTGACCTTTGGTGTGACCCTGTTGTCGATGGTGAGGATCCGCGGCCAACTCGGCGATTCGGTCATCTGAGTGCGGCCGCGACGGGCTTACTGGAGATCTCAGGGCCGGGCTTACTCCAGACTCCGACTCAACCCAGGGTCCGTTCGAACCGCATCGATCCAGATCGTCCGCTGGTCCTTCGGGGTACGCTCGGGGCGCCGTGGTGAACTCGGATTTATGCCACCCTGTAGATTCGGCCGTCTCTGGTGCGCCCAGAATCCGGTCCCCGACGAACCGGGGACGGTTCATGGACTCGAGCGGGAAATGCGGCAGGAAGCGGCGTCAGATTCTGAAACGGAGGCCAGCATCCCAGAAAGGCGTACTGGATGCCGAACGCCACTATGCGGCGATCCCCTCCAAGGTGAGCCGGCGGACATCCGTCCGGGTGCTTGCGTGCTCGAGCGTGATCGCGACCAGATTTCCCTCGGGGTCCAGATCGAGGGTCGTGTTCTCGTCGAGATCCCTCGTCTCGGCGATATCTTCGGCCCTGAACTCGATGTAGAGGGTGTCCGTATCCTCGAAGTACTGGACTTTCACGGCCGGAATCCACGGTCAAAGAAGGCATTATGGACGGTCTCTCCGTCCTCAAGAGGAACCACTCGTAAGTACCTGTCATCTGCTTCAGGGATCCGCGCCCACCGCCGGATTCGACCGTCCTCCTGCGTTTCTTCGTGCTCCGGGGTGGCCATAACCTGGCGAATCCAGTCGTCCCTGATGATGATCCGGTCGGGCCGGGAGCGGATTGCCTGGAAGTACCTCCTCGTCTTCACAGGCGATGGCTTCGAGGGAGTGAGCGTCGGGGGTACGGCCGAGCGCCTTCGCACCCGGGGCGGCAACGTATTCCAGGCCCCCGAGGTTCGCAAGCGAAACACCTGTCCCGGATCCTGTTCGGCGACGGCCCGAACTCCTTCGCCAACTCGTCCGGGCTCCGGCCCGAGGGGACCAACTCCACCATCCGACGCTTGAACTCCGCCGGGTACGTCCTCTTCTGTTGTGCCATCAGGACACCTCCTTTGCCTCAACGATGGGGTGTCCCCCGAACCGGGAGAACTCCACCTCAGCTCTCCCCCGCAGGATGGGCACAAATGGGGAGCAGCTGGGGACCCAACCCTCCGCGTCGGTGCCCCCGAGCGAGGAGCTCGGCCCAGCGGATGTGAGAGGATTGGGTGGGGGGTGGGACGAAGTGGGCCAGGCGCTCAGGAGGAGGAGGCCGAGGCCGAACTCACCTGAGTGCGGTCTCTTGGGGCTGGTAGCGGGGCGCCGCACCCCGATCACGTGTGCTCGCTTTCACCGGCCGGCCGGCTTACCGGTCAGCGGTCGAGAGCCATTGTCCGGATCGTGTCCGAGCCGGACAAGGAGCCCGTGGAAGCGCGGGTCCTCACGAAGTCCAGGCCAGGGGCACCGTGAACACCTTTCCCTCGGGATCCAACCCGTCCGCGCTCTCGGGGGCCCCAGCTCCACCGATACCCGACCAGTGAGAACGTCTCACCCGAGCGGGGATGGAAGGGGTGCGTCACCCGGAACCGGTGCTGCAGCCGGTCCACCACGGGTGCAGTGTGATGGGGTTGCTTTCTCCTGCAAGGGTCGGGGGGTATGCCCCTCCTCCAACGCCCGATGCATGGCGGAGGTGACGACTCACCTGACCGACGAGGTGATCCCGCACCTTCCCGTCCGGCAGTGGGTGCTTTCCGTGCCCAAGCATCTTCGGCCCTTCTTCCACCAGACACCCGAGGTCGCGAGTGCTGTGCTCGCCATTTTCCTCCGGGCGCTCAGGGCCGCGCTTCGTGAGGCGAGCCCCGGTGCGACGACCGCACAGCGGGCGGACGATGGCCTGTGAGGGCTCGTTCGCCAGGCCCATAGAGCCATGGCATGGCCCCCCCGGGGTCGGGTATATTGACGATCGAGCCGAAGGAGGCGAGTCGCGACAGGCCGGGAGGAATGGATGAAGGTGGACGCCGATGTTCGAGACGGGCTCCTCAGCGTAGAGGAGTTCCGGACCCTGCCCGAGGAGGACGGCCATCGGTTGGAG
>SKVI01000360.1 GCA_007129525.1 Gemmatimonadota bacterium
CCTCCTGCTGGTACGGCCGCAGGCTCCGGTCGTCGTAGAAGCCTTCCTCGAGCTCGTCCGGTGCCGGCGAACTCTCGGGAATTCCCCGTCACGCTGAGGGCTCATGGGGCTCCGGGGTCGCGGGTACTCGAAGGTGGTGAAGGGATGTACCTCCGTTGCCCGTGGATGGTTCGATCCACCGGCCGTCTACATCACCGGACTCCAGTCGACGGCCACCGCGCAACCGGCCAGGGGTTCGCCCTCGGGGATCAGCTCGAAGGTCACCCGAGCTCCCCGACCAACGCCGGGAAGGTAGACCGAGTCGTTGGTGAGAATTCCCTGGAAGGCATCCAGGGAATCCACCTCGACCCACATCCACTCTGCACCCAGCTCGCACGCCGCCGGCAGATCGAAGCGGGTCTTCCGGAAGATTCGTCCACCGGGGCTGTCGGACCGTACGACCGAGCTTGGTCCCTGCATGATGAGCCCGGAGGGAGGACGACGCGATGGCTGAAGGGGACGTCTCGACGCTTGAGGCGACCGGCTCGAGATTCCCGGGACCTGGATCTCTCGCTTCCGGAGTTCCTGGCCCTCTAGAATTGACATGCATGTGCATGTATGTGAAATTCTTCGTATGCGTACCACGATCGAACTCAGGGATGATCAGCGGGCCCGGCTCCTGGAGATGGCGGCCCAGGAGGGGCGGAAGGGCTTCTCTCATTTGATTCAGGAGGCCGTGGACCGGTTCCTGGAGGAGGAAGCAGGGCGCCGCGAAGAGTTGGCCGAGGCCCTGGCCGTGGTGGGCTCCTTCTCGCCTGAGGACGCAGAGGCCCTCCGGGAACGGACCCGAGCCCTACGGGAACGCTGGCGGTGATCGTCCTGGACACCGATGTCATGATCGATATCCTGGCCGGGGAGGAGCCCTGGGCCGGCTGGTTCGCGGAACTCCTCCCGTCCCGGCGCCTCGCCACCACCTCCATCAATCACTTCGAGCTCCTTGCGGGCGCCCGGACCCGAGACGAAGCGGAGAAACTGCTCACCTTCCTTCGCCCCCTGGCCGTGCTGCCATTCGACCCGGACGCAGCGGACCGGGCGGCTGATGCGGCCGCGGACCTGCGACGCCTGGGCAAGCCACTTCCCATGGCCGATCTGGCCATCGCCGGGATCTGCCTGGAGCTGGGAGCGTCCCTCCTGACCAGGAACCGCCGTCACTTCGAACGGATCGACGGGTTGAGGCTGGAGGAACCGGGCTGACGGCTTGGTGTTTTGGGGGGGCGTGCTGAGGATCTCAGCGCAGGCCATCACGCCTCCGGTTCGGCCATTCCTTCCAGGAGCTCCCGGAACTCCCTGGCCTGAGCGGGGCGCTCCATGCGCTCATACACTCGCACCAGGGCCTCGAGGTTGCGTTGGATCGCCACCACGGGTGGGTTTGGAGCACCCACCAGAATGGGCCGCGCCTCGAGCAGCGCCCTCTCGGCCTCTGCCAACCGGTCCAGTTCGATGAGGCAGTGGGCGTGGACGGATCGTGCCGCAGCGGTAAACGGGGCCTCCGGTCCCAGCACCTCCCCGTAGAACTCCGCGGCCTCGTGCATCAGGGCCTCGCCCGCCTCGCAGTCCCCGGCCTCCATGTATGCGATGCCCACCCGCTGTGTTGCGCGACCCAGGCGCCAGTGATCCGGAGGGAGAACCTCCTCAAAGAGGGCTCTGGCCTCGTAGGCGGCGGCCACGGCCTCCTCGTGCCGTCCCAGATCGGCGAGCAGGCCCAGGAGATTGTTCATCAGCACGTCCAGGGTTCCGACTGGAAGCTCATCGGAGGCCAGCAGCCGGTTCCGGACCTCCACGAGGAGAGGAAGCGCCTCCTCCCCGCGACCCATGGCTCGCAGCAGCGAGGCGTAGTTGTTCAGCAAGGTGGGAAGGGCCTGGGCCTCCTCGTTGCGGGCCAGGGGAAGGGCCTCGCGATACAACTCCTCCGCCTCGTTGAGGCGGTCCTGGCCCCGGAGCACATAGGCCAGGGAGATGATGCCCGAGAGATGGGCATCCAGGTCTTCCAAGGGACTCAGATCGTCCTCGCGCAGTGCGATTGCCTCGTGTACTGCGGCCAGCGCCTCGTCGGTCCGTCCCAGCTCCCGGTAGGACATGCCCAGCCAGAGGAACGCCCGCCAGACGGAAACCCGCACCGTGTCTCGCTGGGCTTCTGAAGGGGAGAGGCGCTCATGGATCGAGACGGCCTCCTCCAGTACGTCGGCTGCCTGGGGCCAGTTCCGTCGCCCCGCGAGTCGACGACCCAGGGACTGCGCGGCCAGCAGGGTTTCCGGGTGGTCCGCGCCGAAATACTCCTCGACCGCGTCTGCGCGCTCCAGGGCAAGCTCCGCCGCGTCGAAGTCCATCTGCATCCTGGCGTAGGCCAGTTCCAGGGCCCGGAGCATCTCGATGCGCACCAGAGGGTGGTCTCCCACCCGTTCATCCAGGCGGTCCCGCCCCTGCTCCAGGAGAGAACCGACCGTCAAAGTGTCCCGGGCGCTCGACTCTCCGGCCAGGTCGAACAGATCCAGGAGGAAGGCCTGCGTGGCCTCGGCCCGTTCGGTCTCGATCCGAGCCCGATCTCGTTCCACTTCGAGCTGGGCGGAGTGGAGTCCCAGGGCGGCGACCCCCGCTCCCAGGACCAGGACGACGGTGGCGGCCATGGCCACGGGCCAGGGATGGCGACGCAGGAACCGGCTGGATCGATAGGTCAGGGTGTCCGGGCGCGCGCGGACGGGATGTCCGCTCAGGTGGCGTCGCAGGTCCTCCGCCAGTCGGTCGACGCTCCGGTAGCGGCGATCCGGTTCCTTACGAAGCGCTTTGAGGATGATGGCATCCAGATCTCCCTTGAGCTCCTGGGCCCACGGCGCCCCTTGAGACGCGGCGACTTCGCTGGGCGACTGGGGAACGACCTCGCGGATCGCTTGATGAAGCTCCTGCTGCGAGGGTGAGTCGCCCAACTCGTACGGGGAGCGTCCGGTGACCAGCAGATAGAGGAGGTGGCCCAACTGGTAGACGTCCGTGGTCGCATCGGACGCCTTCCCCTCGATCTGCTCGGGGGCCGCGTACCCGGGCGTCAAGAGTCGAACGCCGACTCGGGTGTGGGGCACCTCGTCGGCGAACCCCTCCGGATCCAGGATCTTTGCGATACCGAAGTCCAGGAGTCGGACGTCGCCTGCTGCGTCCACCAGGATGTTGGAGGGTTTCAGGTCCCGATGCAGCACCAGATTGCGGTGGGCGTGGGCCACCGCGTCGCACACCTGGAGGAAGAGCCCCAGGCGGTCGGGCAGCGACAGGTCATTCCGCTCACATAGGACATCCACCGCCTCGCCGTCTACGAACTCCATGACCAGGTAGGGCCGGCCGTCGGGCAAGGAGCCCCCGTCCAGAAGCTGAGCGATGTTGGGGTGGGCCAGCGAAGCCAGGATCTGCCGCTCGGCCCGGAAGCGGGCCAGGAGGTCCACGGTGTCAAGTCCCCGGCGGAGGACCTTCACTGCCACGTCCTGCTGGAACGCCCCGTCGATTCGCTCGGCGCGGTAGACGGTACCTCCGCCACCCCGGCCCACCACCTCGGTCACCTGGTAGGGGCCGATCCGGCCCCCCTCGGGCAGCGTCTCCAGCTCGTCGGGCGACCGAAGCTCGTGGAGGCTCCCGGAGAGCACGTCCCGGAGCTCGTCTTCGAACACGCCCTCCGCCTGCTCGCTGTGCTCCAGGAGTTCCGCGAGTTCCTGGGCCAGCGCAGGTTGCCGTTGCGCCAAGAGCTCCAAGCGGCGGGCCCTCTCCCCCGGATCCATCTCCAGGAGTTCGGCGAACCATGTCCTGATCTCCGTCCAGCTCGCCATCTCATCCATGAAGCGGCTTCCTCCCGATGTCAGCGGTCCCGGCTCCTGCTCGGACCCGACCTCAGCGAAAACTCAGACGCTCGTCGATCAATCCTCTCTGGCGGCCGAAGCATCGAGCTCCCGGTGGAGGAAGGCCCTGGCCAACTTCCAGTCCTTCTCCACCGTGCGCGTGGACACTCCCAGGGCGTTCGCAGTCTCCTTCGAGGTCATGCCACCGAACACCTTGCAGTTCACCACCTGCTCCATGCGGGGGTCACGTTCCCCCAGCCGGCCGAGCACCTGGTCCAGGGCAATGAGGTCCAGGGTGCGGGGTTCCTGGCTGGCAACAGAGGGAGCGAGGCTCACAGCCACCCAGTCGCCTCCTCGCTTCGCGGCCCCCTTCTTCC
Organism: Gemmatimonadota bacterium; assembly: GCA_007129525.1. Lineage (GTDB taxonomy): Bacteria > Gemmatimonadota > Gemmatimonadetes > Longimicrobiales > Gaopeijiaceae > PWLA01. The sequence goes on from SKVI01000360.1 coordinate 4,229, forward strand.
GGGCGTGGTCCACCAGCACGTGGCGCATGACGCGGGAGGCGAGAGCAAAGAAGTGCGCCCGGTCCCGGGGCGAGGCCGCATTGCCGTCGCAGAGCCGCAGGTAGGACTCGTGGACCAGCGCCGTGGTGCAGAGGGTGATCCGGCCGGATTCCCTGCGCAGGTGGTTGCTGGCGATCCGGCGCAGCTCTTCGTAGACGAGGGGGAAGAAGCGGTCGTAGGCACGCTCCGGATCGTCGACCAGTTGCCAAAGAGCGTCGCGCATGGGCGGCCTCATCAGGTGAAGGGATCCGTCCGTCTTCGAATCGACGTCCTGAACGGGCAGGATCGATCGTCCCCGGAAAATCCTGAGGGCAGCCAATGTACAGAGCGGTTCGAAAGCTTTCAAGTATAGCCGCAAAGAATGCGGGATACCGGACGACGGGATAGATCCCGCCGCCCGGCATCCGCTTGCCGCTGCGCTGATCTGCATCGGCGCTGGATGGTTACGAGCCACCACCCACGACCACACCGTGAACGGCATAGTACGCATTCTCCGGAATCCCGGTGATCACGGCCTCATCCCCACCCGGGGTCACGCTGAACTCGAACTGCCCCGGTGCAGGGTTGCCGCTGGGGGCATCAGCGTAGTCCTGAACCGCCAGGCTGTGGCCCTGTGCGAAGGTCCACCCTTCGGCCAGCTGGATGGTGATCGTCACCTGGCCGTCGCTCGGCGCGGAGAAGGTCACAGTCCCCGCGTCGTTCGTCTGGCCCGCGAAGAAGGTCGTGATCTTCTCGGTGCCATCGTAGGCAACGTACGTCGCCCAGTTCCCCTGTCCGTCGGGGTTGAACGGAAGCTCGAGCGGTACACCAACCTCGTTGGAGGCCCACGCCGTCTCGGTGTCGGGGTCCAGGCACTCGACGGTGACGTCGGCGTCCGCTTGCTGTTCGGTCTCGATGATGGTGGCCGTGTTCGGGTGTTCGCCCTCATCGTCGAAGCAGACGAAGGTGTGGGTGTACGTAACCACCCCGGTATCGGAGAAGGTGCCCAGGCTGCCTTCTACCGAATCCTCCACATTGACCTCGTCGTTGGTCACGTTGGAGGGCTCGACGTCGGCGAAGTCCACAGGAGCCGTGCCTGAGCCGCCGTCCACGGGGCTGTCGTCGGTCACCGAGGCCGTGGCGGTGTTCGTGAGACGGGTGTCATCCGGCAGGTCCGCCCAGTAGCGGCATTCCAACTCGTCGTCGGGGCCCAGTTCGTGGGGAAACTCCTCGGGGCACTCCACTGTCGCGGGAATGTCGCCGACCTCGTCGGTCACCCCGGAGATCTCGGCAGTCGCGTAATTCGCCGTGCTCTTGATGGTGATCGTTCCGCTCACCCGGTGGTTCGAGTCCTCGAACCCGGTTTGGGTGACGGTGACCGTGTACTCCGAGGCTCCTTCGTCCCCAACGGCCAGGACGTGCCCTGCGATGTCCACATCCTTCTCAATGTCCCAGAAGTACTCCCGGTCGAAGCTGGGAAAGGCCACCTTCTCCACTTCGAGCTCGGGCCGGATGCACTCGACGGTGACGTCGGCTTCCGCCTTCTGTCCGGTCTCTTTGATGGTGGCCGTGTTCTCGTGCAGACCTTCATCCTCGTCGCAGGTGAAGGTGTGGGTGTAGCTCACCGATTCCGTGTCCGTGAATGAACCCAGGTCGCCTTCCATGCTGTCCTCGACGTTCACTTCCTCGTTGAGGACGTTGGTGGGCTCGTCGTCCCATGCCACCGGGGTGGAGGTCCCGTATGCGAGCTCGAATCCGTCACCGTCCATGTCGAGAGGATCGTCGGCCCGGACCTGGACCGAGTTCGTGCCCGTGGGCAGTCCGTTCACCTCCACGTCTACGGAATAGGCGCAGCTCCGCTCCTCTCCCCCCGGGATCGCGTGGGGAAGGGACGGGATGTCCGGGCAGTCCAGGTCATCGAAGGTCAGGGCCACCGGATCGGCACCATCGAACTCCAAGAGGTCCTCGATGGCCGTGATCTCCACCGACTGGCTCGACGTGTTCTCCATGGTGATGGTGCCACTGACCTGGTGGTTGAAGTCCTTCTCCCCCTCCCGGGTCACCGTCACCGTATACTCGGAGTCCCCGCTCTGGCTGGTCTCCAGCTTGTGCTCGGCCTCGTCCACGCTCTTCTCGATGCTCCACTCGATCTCGCGGTCGAAGCTTCCCACCGCCGTCTTCGTCACATCGATCACGGGCCGCAGGGCCACCGCCCACTCGCTCGTTCCCGACTCCTTCGAGTCGGCCCAACCGTGCGCTTGCACGAAGTAGATGAGCCAGGGGCAGTCCGACTCCAGACCGGTGGTGCTCCCGTTGCGAGCGTAGTCAAAGCCGTCAAAGCCGCAGAGCGTCGCGTCCTCTGGCGAAAGGTGTTCCTGGAAGAGAGCCTCGGGCACCAGCAGTCGAACGTCGTCCTGACCCTGGCCCGAGGAGAGTTCGGCGTCGACCCTGAGCCATTCGTAGTCGGGCAAGACGTCCGGTCCGAAGTCGAAACCGAGCCCCGGGTTCATATCCCAGACCAAGATGGGGTCTACGCCTCCGGCATCCCCCAGACTCGCTCGTGGCCCGGTGACACCCTCCGTCAGAAAGTCCGTCATGGCGTTGTTGGGGGACTCATTCGGCACCAGGTAGATGCGAATGTCGTCCAGGGAGTAGATGCTCCGGGCAGTGGGAGCCTGGCCGTCGAAGCGGAACTCCCGGAAGACGGTGCGCTCGCTGCCCGGATCATCGGGATCCGCCTGGAAGATGACGGCCGGAATCGAGTTCAGGGGGACGGAACGGGTATTGGATCCCCCCTGGATCTCGTACTGGGTACTTCCTCCCCCCCGTGCGTCGGTGTTGTAGCCCTTCCCCACGTCGTCACTCGTCCTTCCCAGCAGGAGGAAGGCGGGAAAACCCCCGGCGCCCGTGCCCTGCTCCAGGGGCCCGGACTGGGCGAGCCCTCCGTCGGCAAGCACGGCCCAGGCGTTCTCTGTGGTCAGGTCGTGGGGGTCGTGGGCCTGGGGGGTGATCAACTCCCCATCTGACTCCGTACCCTCGGCCTGGACGGCGTCGATGTTGGGCTCCACCACCTCCACCGGGGTGTGCGTTTCGCTGCACCCGAGGACAAGGAGAGCGGTGAGGCCGCCCAGGAGAAGGCTTCGTGGTCTCGTGTGTCTCATGGGGTCAGTACCTCCGATTGGAAATAGAACCCGGCACGGGGCGCGGGCATGTTTCCCCTCTTCGGCAACCGATCCACGTCGAGACCAGCGACGCATCAGGCTTTGCGAACCGACCTCACGGCCGGGGTGCCACTTGTCGGAGGGCGTTCGGCGATTTGCCTTCCAATGGGATACGCGAAAATTCGCCCTCCAGACCGCACCAGGCCCCCGGGCCCACGGTGGGGCGTCTGGAAGTTCAGGCAGACGTCCGCAGCCTCGGGGCAGAGCCGGCTCGCACGTCGGTGATCACAGCTCCACGAGGGCGTCCGCCTCGACCTCGACCCGCCACTCCGGATCGAGCAGCCCCTTCACCTGTACGAAGGTGCTCGCGGGTCGGATCTCGCCGAAGAATGCGCCATGGACCCGGGCGATGGCGTCCCAGTCTGCCACCTTCACGATGTAGATCCGGGTCCGGATTACCGCCTCGAGGGGCACGTCCACTTCGGCCAGCGCCTCGCGGATGATCTCGAAACAGCGGTGGGCCTGCACCTCGGGATCACCGACTCCGACGGTCTTGCCGTCCGCGCCGATGGGTGCGGTTCCCGACACCGCCACATGGGGTCCGTGCCGAACCGCACGACTGAAGCCGATCCGGTCCTCGAAGGGGCTTCCGCTGCGAGCATACCTGCGTGCGCTCATGGGTCAGATCTCTCGGTCTGTGGGGGAGTCGGGTTTCCCCGACAGGGTGCGGTGTTCCTTCATCTCGGAAAAGCGGATCCGGACCCGGTCGGGAAGGGTGAGGTCGTCGGCGCGGGCGAAGTACGCCTTGGGACCGCTCCACAACCGCAAGACGTTCGAGAATCCTGAGAGGCCTCCGTCCCTCGAGGCTCTCTGCGTGGCCTCGACCTTGAGGATCATCTCGTTTCTTGCCGACCCCCCGACCGTTCAGACGATCCTCCGCCACCTTGACCTCCCTCACCGGGATCGAGCCGGAGGCCGTGCCGCACTCTTGCCTCCCCAACCCGAAGGGCACAGGGGGGTTGCGGCCTGAGGAGCGCCTACGGCTCGTGGGAAACGAACTCCCGGGGGAACTGCTGGAACATCGCCCTGGCGGCTTCGTCCACCAGCCGTCCCAACGCCTCGGGCTGGTCTATGAGCCGGGTCACGTCGGCCTGGGCCCACCCTCGCCAGATGACCCGAAGCGTTTCAGCGTCCACGATGTCGACCAGGAGCGTTCCCTCGTCGTACTGTCGGACTGCGGTCCCCGGTCCGTACTCCGACACATCATACCCGGCCCCGCGATCCACCTCGTAGACATCGATCCGATCTCGGACCGAGGCGTGGTAGTGGACGAGAAGCGACGGCTCCGTCTCCACCATTTCGAGGCCGCGGGCGACGAGTTCGGCATTCACTGCGGTGTGGATTCGTTCGACGAAGAAGGGGTCCCCATCCAGGCGGGGATCGCCGACGGGAAGAAGATCCGCCCCCTCCCAGGCGAAGGTGTCATAGGCCGTGAAGTCCACGTCCCGATCGTAGTTGGCTCCGGCGCTCATGGATTCGTCGCACGCGGCGGCGGCCACGAGGAGGAATGGGATCACGCCCCATGCGGGCATTCTGTTCATCGTATTGGCTCCCGGAGTCGAGTCGAAGGCGACCTGCGCATTGTCCGGATCCGCAGGGAACCTCGAGAACAAGGTCCGTGCCAGAGGAAGTCCCGCCGCCAAGGGGATTCGGCCGTCGGCGTCCTTTCCCCGGAAGGGAGGAGGAAAGACTATGGTGCCCCTAGGTGGAAAGAGCCCTCCTGACCGGCTCCGAGGCGGACCTCATCGCCAGGGCGCGGCGCATCACGGGCTGAAGGCCGATCCTGCGCGGGACAGG
>SKVI01000002.1 GCA_007129525.1 Gemmatimonadota bacterium
CTCCTGGATCTCCTGTCCCAGGGCGAGAAGCCGGTGGAAACCCTGGCCGAGCAGGCCGGACTCACGGTACCCAATACGAGCAATCACCTGCGGGAACTGCGAGTCACCTCCCTGGTGAGCACGCGCCGAGATGGTCAACGCATCTACTATCGCCTCGCCAGCCCAGCGGTGGGAGACCTTCTGCGATCACTCCAGGGTGTGGGCCACAAGCACCTGGCCGACGTCCGGGAACTCGTCCGGGACTACTACGAGGATCCGGACGCACTGGAGGCGGTGGACGCCGCAACCCTCCACGACCGCCTCCGGGACGGGGCCGTCGTGGTCCTGGACGTACGCCCGGGGGACGAGTACGAGGCCGGCCACATCCCCGGGGCCGTGTCCCTTCCCATCGAGGAGCTGGAGCAACGCCTCACGGAGCTGCCCCGGGACCGGGAGATCGTGGCCTATTGCCGGGGTCCCTACTGTCTGTTTTCCCGACAGGCGGTGGAGAAACTCCGAGCCCACGGGTTCCGGGCCCTGCGAATGGAAGACGGCGTGGCCCAATGGGATGACCAGGGGTACCCGGTAGCCGAGGGCGCGGAGTCGGCCGAGGAGATCCGTGCTCGGAATCTGGGACGCTCGGAGGAACCGGCAAACACCCCATGAGTGAGCACGCCTCCGGGCCGCCTCAGCCGGGATCATCGCTTCGGAATTCCGTGCCTCCCCGCGACAGGGGTGGCAGACCCGACGAGGGGATCCGACTCGGTCTCCGGGAGAACTGGAAGCAGTTCTGGCTCCTGGTTCTCGTCAACGCCTTCGTGGGGGCGATGGTGGGCCTGGAGCGCACGGTCCTCCCCCTCATTGCCGAGGAGGACTTCGGGATCGTGGCCCGCGGGGCGATCCTCTCCTTCATCGTCACCTTCGGGTTCGTGAAGGCGGGCACGAACTTCTTCGCGGGCCGGTTGGGCGACCTCTTCGGCCGCAGGAAGGTGCTCCTGGCAGGATGGCTGTTCGGGATCCCGGTGCCCTTCCTCCTCATGTGGGCGCCGTCGTGGTCGTGGATCGTATTCGCCAATGTGCTGTTGGGGGTGAACCAGGGGCTCGCCTGGTCCACCACGGTCATCATGAAGATCGACCTGGTGGGCCCCAAGGCGCGTGGGCTCGCCATGGGGCTGAATGAGTTCGCCGGATACCTGGCCGTGGCTCTGGCGGCGCTGGGCACCGGGTACGTGGCCGAAGCCTTCGGTCTGCGGCCGGAGCCCTTCTACCTGGGGATCGCCTTCGTGGCCCTGGGCCTGGGGCTGACCATGCTCTTCGTGCGTGAGACCACCGCGCACGTGGCCCTGGAGGCCCGCGAGCATCGGTCCGCGTCGGACGATCCGACCCTCGGAGGCACCCTCAGTGGAAGGGAGATCTTCGCTCTGGCGAGCTGGGGGCACCCGGCCCTCTTCGGTTCCAGTCAGGCGGGTCTCGTGACGAACTTCAAGGACGGGCTGGCCTGGGGGCTCTTCCCCCTCTTCTTCGCGGCCGGCGGCCTCTCGGTCGGCCGGATCGGGATCCTCACCTTCATCTACCCGGCCATGTGGGGGATCCTGCAGCTCTGGACGGGAGGGCTCTCCGACCGCCTGGGCCGGAAGCCCCTCATCGCCACTGGGATGCTGCTCCAGGCGGCTGCGCTCTGGCTCGTGGCCGCCAGCAGCACCTTCTGGACCTGGTTCATCGCCAGCGCGCTGCTCGGGGCCGGTACCGCCCTGGTCTACCCGACCCTTCTGGCCGCAGTGGCCGACGTGGCCCATCCTGCGTGGCGGGGCTCCGCCGTCGGCGTCTATCGCCTCTGGAGGGACTCCGGCTATGCCTTCGGAGCCATTGTGGCCGGCATCCTGGCCGACGCGTTCGGGATCGCGCCGGCCATCGTGGTCGGAGGCGTGCTGGCCTTCCTGTCCAGCGTGCTGGTCATGGCCCGGATGCCCGAAACCTTGCCTGCCAGGACGCCTTCTTCCCCGGGCCTCGAAGGCTCGGCGGATTCCAACGCACCCCGATCAGAGCGGAGTAGACCATGAAGACCCTGTTTATCGTGAACCATCCCCCCTACGGGACCGAGCACGCGTTCAACGCCCTGCGCCTGGCCAATGCCCTGGCCGGAAAGGAGAAACAAATCGTCAAGATTTTCCTCCAGGGAGACGCCGCCGCTTGCGCCAAGGCGGGCCAGGACGTGCCCAAGGGGTTCTACAACCTGGAACGAATGCTCAAGATCGCCCGTGCGAAGGGGATCGAGGTGGGGGTGTGCAGCACCTGCATGGATGCCCGGGGCATCAGGGACGAAGAGCTGGGCGACGGACTGGAGCGAGCCACTCTTGACGACCTGGCCGACTGGACGGTCGCCGCGGACAAAATCCTGGTGTTTTGAGAGTCGGCCCGGAGGAGGCCCGTGCATACTCGGCGTGGTTCGAAACGCCTCTCGGTGAGCAGGTGTGGCGAGACGAACGGAGGGCGATTCTCCGCCTCCTCGGCCCGGTCGGTGGCAAGCGGATCCTGGATGCAGGTGCCGGCCGTTCGCGAGCTCTCCAGGGTCCTGGTGCCCGGAGAAAGCCTGGTCATCGGAGATCTCGGTCGTTGGAGCGCCTGGAACCTTCACCGATGGATGCGCGGGCGGATGGGAGATCCCCTCTGGTCACAGGCTCGATTCTGGAGCCGGCGGACGTTGGACCGCCTCCTGAGACACGCCCATCTCGATCCCGAGAGGTGGACGATGCGCTGCGGATCGTAGCCGTTGCTCACGAACGTCGCCGTCCAGGAGACTGGCAGGAGGAGCCCGACGTGACCGCGGGGGTCATCCGCGGTGGGGCTTCGCCCCATCCTCGACGGTCTCCCGGGTGGGTGTGGCAGGAAACAAGACGGCGCGGTCGCGCCCCTCGGTTCGAACCCTACGCCTTCTGCACCGGCACCCATCGACTTGGGCGATCAAAGCCGGGCCGACGTCCTCCTCGGTCCCGGCCTTCCCGGAGCACCTCGTCGAGAACCGACAGGAGAGCCGCGGCCGGATGGAAGGTGGCCGCAGTCGGTCACATGCGGGACCACCGCACCCCCCGCAGTGCGGACGTCACCGCTTCGACGGAATCAGCGGGAACGCGGAAGCGCTTCCCCCGACCGGTACCGCCGCGATGTCGGCATCTACGCCCAGCCCCAGGGTGACCGGAAAGGTGACGTAATGCCGTCGACTGGTGGTGTGGTCGTCGAACACCGCTAGGCTGATCGAGTGAATGCCTCCGGCCACGAATGCGTGATCGTCCGGATTGCCAGTATCCAACGCACGCACAAAGGTGACCGTCCATTTGCCGTCTGACCACAGGCCGTACGCGTTGACATCGCCCCGGCTACCCGTGGCCTGGCGCAGCACCCTCCTGGGAAGGAGGTCGCCCCGCAGGAACGTCGCACCCGGATCGAAGGGAACGGCATTCCGGTGCGGCCCTTCGGTGACCAGCGGGGCCTCCTCAAGCCACTCTTCAAAGGATTCAACCGGAATGGCCCGAAAACCCAGAGCGGATTCGTCGTACATCCAATCGCCCGTAGTAAACCGTCCGTCGTCCGGAATCTGGTCGAACCAGGCATTCCGCCCGGTCAGGCCGCTCCAGCGGTACTCCAGGACGAAGTCGTCACTGGCCTTCTGCATGGGCGCGGACCGAGCTCCCCGGAACTGCCACAAGTCCAGGAAGCGCCCCGCCTCCAGGAGTTGGTCCAGCTCAGCGACGGACTTCACTTCGGCCCAGGCCCCGTCGGATCGATGTTGAGCTCCGGGCTCGCGACTCAGGAGGAGGTACTTCCGGATGTCGCTTCGTCCCTTCTCCTGCCCCAGGTACGGGTGGGCCCGCACCTGATCACCGGGCGCATCCTGGGGCATATCGCGCATGCTGGTATGGCAGGTGATAAAGCATCCCGCCTCCCGGTAGCCTACACTCGCTCCGTCGTAAGCGGGCACCTGGACCTCGGCGTCATCGAAAATCACGGCGAAGCGGTCCTCGTAGCTGTAGATCTGGTTCGGCCCGAGCGGGTTCGGCTTCAAGGTGGTCCCGGGCACCCACGCCTCTCCGTCCCAGCGAAACATCTGATGGGTGATCCCCGGCCTCTCCGACTCCCATTGTACACGGAGGTAGAGGTTTGTGTGGTCGTAGGCCGCCTGGACCTGAATTCGCTTGTAGGGATCCTTCCCTTGGATCGGCTCGGGATCGGAAGCCACCATGGCCCGCCCCAGTGCCGTCTCCTGGCCTGCGTGGCATCCCGTGCAGGGCGTCCCGGCCCCCAGGGCCGTGGCACCCGAGTGGGCGATATTGTCCGTGAGCCACTGCCACGAAACCTGGGCAGGAAACCACGCCACTACCTCGGTGGCCAGAGCTCCCGTCAGGGCTCCCGGAGGTGAGAAGCCCTGGGTAAAATCGACCCTGGGATACTCGACATCGTCCCCGGGATCCGAGGCTATGGGGGTTGATCGGTCACAGGCCACAGCGGCGAAGGCAAGAACCATCGCCGCGCAAATGTATTTGCTCGTATCCCTCATTCCACACCTCCGGAGGTCGTGATTTCCAGGGATCGTTTTCTGGCTCTCCACAAGCGCAAGGGCCGTGCCGGTGCTTGCTGGATGATCTCGGGTACGGGTTGGACCCACGATGTGCCATCCCGCTCGGGCCCGCATGTCTCAGCAATCCGAACTCGAGATTGCTCGAAAGGGCTCGAACCGGTCCGGTCCGAAGTGCCATAAAGTCCGCAGGAGGCGACACCCTGTCCCCCAGAAGTCTTCCAGGAGCCGGGCGGATTGGTGAGGGCTCGTCCCTTCCCTCGGATAGCCGAGGGGTCGGTCCGGGGAACCACCGATTCACCGACCGGTAAAGGGATGGCAGGCGTCACTTGAGGAAACTCGCCCGCATCCGGCGAGCCACCGATGAGCGCAGCAGGACCCCCGCCCCCCACCCTCGACCTACTTGCCCTTAGACCCTCGATCGCCCTCTCATCCTCCTGCCGGCGGGGACCAGACACCGCCGGGAGATCCCGGGGCCGCGACCTCCTCGCCCAGCGGGAAGCGCAGCGACGGGGGCGATCCCCTAACCGATCTGGCTCTCGTGGTCCTGACCCTCATCTGGGGCAGCAACTTCATCGTGGTGAAATGGGCCCTGGATGAGGTCACCCCCCTCGCCTTCAACGCGCTCCGCTTCCCCGTGGGGTGCCTGGTGCTCTGGATGGCGGCGCGTTGGCTGGGCCCGTTGCCCCGGCCCCGGCTGCGCGACCTTCCGGCGCTGGCGGCGCTGGCCCTCCTGGGCAACGTGGTCTACCAGATCTTCTTCATCTACGGGCTCGACTGGACACGGGCGGGCAACGCGGCGCTCCTCCTTTCGACGATTCCCGTCTGGGCCCTCCTCCTCGCGGCTCTGGTCCGGGAGGGCACCCTCCACCGCAGCGTCTGGATGGGGGTGGCCCTTACGCTCGTCGGGATGGTGGTCATGGTGGGCGGGGGCACCCAGGCCCTCGGAATCGAAGGAACGAGCCTGCGGGGCGACCTCCTGATGGTGCTTGCCGCCATGAGTTGGGCGGGATACACGGTGGGCGCACGTCCGCTGGTCCTTCGCTACGGCACGGTGCCCGTCACCGCCTGGACCCTCTGGGGAGGGTCCGTGGTGCTGGTGGCAGTGGGCCTGCCCGACGTGATGGCCACGGACCTCCGCGCCCTCTCCCTCGGCGCCTGGGGTGCGGTCCTCTTCGCGGGCGCCTTCGCCCTGGGGGTGGCGTACCTGATCTGGTACCGGGCGGTGCGGCGGATGGGAAGCGCGCGTACCGCGGCCTTCTCGAACCTGATCCCTGTGGTGGCGCTCCTCCTGGCCTGGGTCGTGCTCGGGGAGGCGCTCGCCTGGCTCCAGCTCCTGGGCGCCGGGATCATCCTCGCCGGAATCGTCCTGGTGCGGTGGGGAGCAACGGGGGTGGCGGGGTTCGCAATCTGGCGGACGGGGCGAGATTGAGCCGACGAGCCCGGGGAGGCATCGAACGTTCATGGTCGCGAGGGCCTGATGACGGCCCACGACGAAGGTCGCGGAGCCGGTCAAGGACGCCGGCCCGGCTCTGGACATGGCCGGGCCGGTGCACCAGATGAACGAACCCACGCTCCAGCGATGGCTGGACCTCTATGCGGACGTCACCGCCTCGACGGAATCAGCGGGAACGCGGAAGTAAATCGCCCCGGGACTGCTGGAGACCTCAGAATATGAAAGGATGGGGTCATGAACACATCGAAGCGGTACTCCCCGGAGGTACCGCAGCGGACGGAGCACCTGATCGTCCTCCTGGACGTGGAGCTCAGCTCGGGGGATGCTAAGGCCCTACCGCTTGAGGACACGCGCAGCTTTGCACAGGGCGTCGACGGGATCGCGCTCCGCGCTCACACTCGAATCGCCTCGCCGAGGATCCGGTCGCGAAGACGGGGCTTGAGAGCACGGCGCGTCACAAGGTCGACCCGGACGCCCAGCCGTTCGACCAGCTCGTTCTCGAGCGAGATGAACGTCAGCAGGTTCGGGGTCGTGGAGAAGCGGGTCCAGACTCCGTTCAGGACTCATCTTCCTCCAAACAGGAGAACGACGCCCGCCGGAAGCGACTGCGCAGGGGGCCATGAACGGTGGAAATACTGGGAGTCCGCTCTGGGGCCGGAGCCTCGGAGGAGGCTCGGACCACCCGAGGATGGATCGGGTGACTTTGGCCTCACCCCGCCGTTTTCGTGTGATTGCTTCAGAGAATCCACGCGGGAGCGGTGGGGGTCGAACAGGATTCCGGTCAGGGCCTTGCAATCCCAAACATCCATCGATATGAGAGGCTTTCCCCGCATCCGAGTGTGATGTGTGACCTTTGGCGTGAGCCTGTTGCCGACGATCATGATCCTCGACTAACTCGGCGATTCGGTCACCTGAGTCCGGCCGCGAGGGGCTTGGCCCTTCTACCGCAGAAGTTCGCCGATGACTGCTCGTGCGGAGCGAGCCGGGCGATCGGCTGCTGGATCGCCGGGTAGCCGTTGGGCTCGCGAGGGCTTACTGGAGATCTCAGGGCCGGGTGTACTCCAGACCCCGGCTCAACCCAGGGTCGGTTCGGACGGCATCGCTCCAGATCCTCCGGTGGTCCTCCGGGTTATGCTCGGGGTGCCGTGGCGTTGTCGAATTTGTGCCACCCTGTAGATTCGGCCGTCTCTGGTGCGCCCAGGATCCGCTCTCCCCCTTCCGTCCATCCAGACATTCGAGCGACCTGTTCTTCCATCCGCCCCCCCTCTTTCCCGATGCTCGGGCCAGAAATTCACAGAGATCTGGCCACTCCTCCTCACCTCTCCTCGCTCCGCCCGGCTTGCCCTAACGGTATGCCCCGTAATATCTTGCGATCCCAGGCTCAGGGGCGCTTGAACCTCCTGTCCGTCGTCGACATTTCGCTTTCGAACTTCGAGATGGCCATCGATGATGAGCTGACACGCGGCACACATACCGTCGCGATTCACCTGATAGAGAACACCGAGGAGGGCTTCCCTCACAATGTACACGTGGCCAGGCTCGAGTCAGGCGTAGAGGTAGAGGAAATCGTACAATGAATGAACTTCATGGAGATGGACTGGCTGTCCCCCCCCCCCGAACCGACGCCCTTCGTCGGCGGCATGCACCGGCTGCCGGAGGGCCGCACAGGCTACTTCCCCAAAATCTTGCATTTAGCACCTGAGGAACCATGCGATCAACGTATGCACCCACACTCATGGCTGCACTCACCATAGCGTTCCTGACCGCCTGCGACGCTCAAGAACCCGCACCACCCGATGTAGAAGCAGGCGAATCATCTGACGTGGCCATGATGGAGGGCCGGTCCCTCGATGCTCCACCCGACCCGGAAGTCGGCGAGTGGTGGACAATAGAGGTCTACCCTGAACACACCCATGGCACCTACGAGACTACCATCGTGGTCACCGAGCGCTCCGATAACACGGCCACGTTCGGCATGGCCGCGGAAGAGTTTCAGGACGACCTGCTCGTCCTCCACCTTCCTCCGCTGGGCGAGATCGACCTGGATACCTTTGCCTGGATGGTGATGTGGGAGGACTTCGAAGCGCTGCGCTTCCCGCTCGAGCCAGGTCAGACCTGGACGGCCGACTTTCACGGATACGACGTCGAAGCAGAGGTCACCGGCGTGGAAGGCAGCAACGCCTACGTGACAATGACCGGTGAGGATCAGATGACCGGAGCCGAAGAGCACATCGAACTCACCTACGATGCCGAGAGGGGCATGATTACTGAGTTCGAAGAGGAGGCCATAGGACTCAACTACAGGGTAACCGACCACGGCTTCGACTACGAGGGTCGTGTCATGACGCCCACAGGCATTGAGCTGGCGTTGATGGACGGACGGCCTGCTGAGATCGTAGAGCCCCTGGTTGACCACGAGGTGGCGGAGGGGCAACCCTCTTCCGTCGAGGTGGACGTGGACGCCACCCACGGCTCCCTCGGGCTTCTCCTCTGGAACACCGAGACCCCGGACGAGCCCGGCACCTACCGCATCGCGGTCACTGCTCCGGACGGCACCACCTTCGAAGAAACATTCATCTTCGAACCCGGAGATGCCCTGGTCGGCCTCACCTCCTTCAACCATGAACAGGTGACCGGTACCTGGGAGCTCGAGTACGACAGGGACGGTCCGGCGTGGGTGGCAGCAGAGATGTTCGCCTACGAACTCACCGAGACCCAACTGGATCGTGCGGGGAATGCAGAATATGAATGACGGCTCTGGAACGTGATCGTTGGCCTGACTGAATATCGCGGGATTGGGTCCACTGTCACCGCCAGCAACGAAATAGCATCCTCTCCCGAGGCGTCACAAACCCCTCACAGGATTGACTCAATTGCTCAGGTTCGAAAAAACATGCGATTTCCTCTATTGGCAGCACTTGAGTCCAGTGTATGAAGCGCCTTCTCCCATCCGGTGTAACCGGACGAGGGTCTCAAAGAAGGCTCGGTCAGCAAGCTGACGGGCCTCGTCGCCGAGTTCCCGCACGGTCAGGGTCTGCTCAAACGTCTCCCGGAACTCGGCTTCATCGTCGGGAAGCACCCAGACCGCCTCCATCAACTCTTCCGCAGTAGCTCGGTTCCCTCCAGCCCCTCGACCCGGGCCTGGCACTCGGCTCGGCGCGCTTCCCTCCTCTCGCTTCTCGGTCGTGGCGATGGCCACCGGATGGTTGGCCCTGGGCTGGCTCGGTCGTC
>SKVI01000188.1 GCA_007129525.1 Gemmatimonadota bacterium
GGATTCACCAGGTGCTTGAAGGTGAGCGCCATCCCCTTCAGCGTGGCCCGTATGTATGACGTCTCCCCGGGGTCGGGGCGACGCATGACCTTCACTGTAGCTGCCATATCGCTAACCTCCGCGACTCGAGCTGGATAGATGTTCGCCGGCACCCACGCCGGCTCGGGGATCACGATCCGGACGCACCACGGCTGCTCCCTTCCAACGCTGGACGCTTGGCGTTACGCACCGGAGAACGGACCTCCCGTTCAGTGCCGGCCACCGCCGCCCCGGTGATGAGACGGTCCTGGTCCACCACGAAGACGAAGATCCCCGTGGCCAGAGCGCTCATCGCAGTGAGAACAGCACCGAAGAGGAAGCCTTCCACCCCGATCTGATCCAGCACCAGGATGGTGGCCGCCAGCACCATGACATAGCCCAGGGCGATGGGGAGCATCACCTTCCACCCGAGGTGCATCACCTGGTCGTACCGGAACCGGGGAAGCGTCCACCGGACCCACATGAAGACCAGTACGAAGAAGGCCGTCTTGAGGGCGAAGGACAGGAAGGTGAGAGGCGTGACCCACCACGCCGGATCGGCCGCCACGGGCTCCCCCGCCTGGGTGAACCCGGAGATGAGCATTCCCTCGTACCAGAAGAGATGGTCGCCCGACCAGAAGGGAATGCTCCACCCGCCCAGGAAGAGCGTCGCCATGAGGGCCGCCGCCGTGAGAATGTGCGAGTACTCGGCAATGAAGAACATGGAGAACTTCATGGACGAGTACTCGGTATGGTACCCGGTCACCAGCTCCGACTCGGCCTCGGGCAGGTCGAAGGGCAGACGGTTGGTCTCGGCGAAGGCCGAGATCACGAACAGGCCGAACGCCAGCGAGAGGGGGAAGACGAACCAGAACCCCATCTGCTGCTGCTGCCAGACCATCTCGGTGAGGGTCACGTTTCCGGTGAGCATCAACACGGGGATGATGGACAGCCCCAGCGCCACTTCGTAGCTCACCATCTGCGAGGCCGAGCGCACCCCTCCCAGGAAGGCGTACTTGTTGTTGGACGCCCACCCGGCCAGAAAGAGCCCGTAGACCCCCAGCGAGGCCAGCGCCAGGATGTAGAGAATGCCGATGGGGATGTCCGCGATGATCATCCCCACCGTTCCCCAGGGCGTCACCAGGGGAGCCGCGAAGGGAACCACGGCGATGGTAATCACTGCCGGCACGATGGCCAGGGCCGGCGCCAGGACGAAGAAGGTCCGGTTCGCCGTGGCCGGCATCGTCTCTTCTTTCAGGATGTTCTTGATCCCGTCGGCCACCGGCTGGAGAATCCCGAAAGGTCCCACCCGGTTGGGGCCCCGCCGGTCCTGGATGAAGGCCGAGATCCGTCGCTCGACCAGGGTCATGAAGGCCACCACACCCAGGAGGGCCGAGAAGATCACGAGGATCTTGAGGGACGAGGTCACCCAGAAGGCCATGGGAGAGAGATCGTTCATCCGAGCCGGCGGTTGAGTGCGTCCGAGATGGACCCCGCAAACCAGGGCGGCAGCGCCGCCGGGCGATCAGGGCCGTCGAAGTCGAGTCGCATACGGTTCAGGCCCCCGGGAGTGCTACGGGTTCATTGATGATGGCCCCCCGGGTCCCGATGGATTCATAGGTCAGCCCCTGAAACTCCGGCGCCAGCTCGGCCGCCTGTACGAACGCCTCGGCGGCGCTGGTGGGAACGCCCCCCCCCTCCATCCGGGCGGCCAGCGCCCCCAGGACGAGCCAGGCCGGGCGAGCAAGCCCCGGAGCCTGCAGGCCGGGCCAGAACCGCTGGACCCGACCCTCATGGTTGGTGAACGTCCCCTCCTGCTCCGCGAAGGTCGTCGCCGGCAGAAGGTAGTCGGCCTGGCTCGCCGCCGGACTGGGGTGCGAACCCACGTAGATGTACAGGGCTGCCTGCTGGCCGAAATCCGCCTCCAGGTCAGCCAGCTCGTCCCCCAGGACGACGAGCGTTCCGGTGTAGTGGGCCAGCTCATCGAGGCCGCCGGCGCCTTCGTCGTCCCCCACCCTCTCCATGCCGAGAATCTCGGCACCCCGCCCGTTGGGGGCCAGGTCTCTCCGCCGGCTGAGCCGGGGAAAGCCGGGAAGCGGAATCTCGCGGTCGGCCCGAGGAAGACGGTACACGATCTCGCCCCCACCCAGGGCGTCCACCAGGTGGCGGAGTGCCGCCAGATCCTCGTTGGAGGCGAACGGTGACGCCACAGCCTTCACCGGGCGCACCCCCTCCTCCAGCCGGCCGTGGAGGGCTTCCAGCGCCTCAGACCAATCCGACGGCACCGGCTGTCCACTCCGGTTGACCACTGGAGACTCGATCCGGTCATCCCGGTTCATCCACTCGTACCGGTGGCGGCCGTAGTCGCACATCCAGTACTGGTTTACCTCCAGGTTGGCTCGGGGCTTGAGCCGCTGAACCCGGTTGTCCCGGACGTGGAGATCGATGTTGCAGCCCTGGGAGCAGTTGGGGCAGATGGTGGGCTTGTGGTCCAGGTCCCAGGCCCGGGCCTTGTGCAGGAAGTCCTTTGAAACCAGGGCGCCCACCGGACAGATGTCCACGATGTTCCCGGCGTACGGCGAGCCCTCCACCCCTTCCTCGAAGAAGGTGTCGATGATGGAGCGATTGCCCCGCTCCACCACGGTGAGCCGGGGATCCTGGGCCATCTCGTTCATGAAGCGCACGCAGCGCGTGCACATGACGCACCGGTCGCCGTAGAAGAGGATGTCGCCTCCGAAGTCGTCCCGGCCGAAGACCCGCTTCGGTTCCCGGCTCCTCCCGTGCTTGCGTCCCTCGGCGTGGACGTAGTCCTGCAGCTTGCATTCGCCGGACTGGTCGCAGATGGGGCAGTCCAGGGGATGGTTCGCCAGGTAGAACTCCAGGACCCCGGTTCGCTGCCGGGTGGCCTCTTCGCTCTCGGTAAGCACCACCTGGCCGTCCTGCACCTCCGTGATGCAGGAGGGCTGAAGCTTCGGCGCCCCCTCCACCTCCACCAGACAAAGCCGGCACTGGGCCGGCGCCGAGAGGCCCGGATGGTAGCAGTAGTGGGGAATGCGGTTTCCCAACGCTTCGGCGGCCTGGAGGATCGTCGTCCCCTTGGGGACGGTCACCGCCCGACCGTCGATGGTCAGGGTCACCGATTCGGGAGTCTGTGAGTTCTCAGCCATGCTTTCGCTCTTTGGGTGAAGCGCGGCCCCGCTCCGGGCCCCGTGTATCCTCGAGATCTGACGAGAGGCGTCAACCCCCCTGCTCTCCTGGGGCTCAGGCGGCGCCCACCTTTTCTCCCCGCCGGATCAGGGCCAGATAGTCGTCTCGGAACTTCTCGATGGACGATCGCACCGGCGCCGCTGCCGAATCCGAGAGAACGCAGATGGTGGTTCCGGTCATCTGGTCTCCCAGATCCAGGAGCGTCTCCAGGTCCTCTTCGGTGCCCCGTCCGGTCTCGATCCGCTTCAGGATCCGGGCCAACCAGGTGGTCCCCTCCCGACAGGGGGTGCACTGGCCGCACGATTCGTGAGAAAAGAAGTCCACCGTCCGACGCACCTGCTTGACGATGTTGGTGGAGTCGTCCATGACCATCACCGAGGCGCATCCCAGCATGGAACCCGCCTCCACCACGCCCTCATAGCTGAGCGAGCAGGTCTCACACTCGGCCGCGTTCAGGAAGGGGACGGAGCTCCCACCCGGGACCACCGCCTTCAGTTTGCGGCCCTCCCGCAGTCCCCCGCACACACCATGAATCAGCTCCTTCAGGGGAAAACCCAGTGGAAGCTCGTAGTTGCCCGGCCGCTTCACGTGGCCGCTCACGCAGAACAGCTTCGTCCCCGGACTCTTCTCGGTCCCCCACTGCCGGTACCACTCGGCCCCGTTCACGACAATGTGGGGCACTGCGGACAGGGTTTCCACGTTGTTGATCGTGGTGGGTTTTCCGAAGAGCCCGGAAGCCGCCGGAAAGGGCGGCTTCACCCGGGGCAGGCCCCGCCTTCCCTCCAGCGAGTTCATGAGCCCGGTCTCCTCACCGCAGATGTAGGCGCCGGCGCCCACGTGCACGGTGACATCGATGTCCACTCCAGAGCCCAGGATGTCCTTGCCCGCGAGCCCGGCTTCGTAGGCCTCCTCCACCGCCCGACCCACGATCTCGTTGGTCTCGAAGAATTCGCCGCGGCAGTAGATGTAGACGTGCTCGGCCTGGATGGCGTAGGCAGCGATGAGGCACCCCTCGATCATCTGGTGGGGTGTCCAGCGCATGATCTCCCGGTCCTTGAAGGTCCCGGGCTCCGACTCGTCGGCGTTGCAGCAGAGGTAGTGGGGCCCCTTCTTCTCCTTCGGCATGAAGGACCACTTGACCCCGGCCGGAAATCCGGCACCACCCCGTCCCCGGAGGCCGGCGTCCTTTACTACTCCGATGACCTCGTCCCGGGACATCTCCACCGCCTTCCGGAGACCCTCGTAGCCCCCCAGGGCCTTCCATCCCTCCAGTGTTCGCGAGGCAGGGTCACCCCAGCCACGGCTCAGGAGCCGGACTTCCTTTTCGTGGGTGTAGGGATAGGCCATGTCAGCTCGCCTCCTCACGGAGCCGGTCCAGAACGGCCGGCACGTCGTCCGGGGTCACGTTCTCGAAGTATCGGGAATTGATCTGCACCGCCGTGGGAAACCCGCAGGCGGCCAGGCACTCCACCTCCATGACGGTGAAGAGCCCGTCGTCGGAGATCTCGCCGGCTTCGGTACCGGTATGCTCCAGGAAGGCTGCCAGCACCTCGTCGCCGCCGCACAGGTTGCACGAGACGTTGGTGCAGACCTGAATCAGGTAGCGGCCCACCGGCCGCTTGTTGTACATGGTGTAGAAGGTGGCCACGCCCCGGACGTACGCGTCAGAGAGTCCCAGGAGCTGGGCCACCTCGGCCATGGTCTCCGGTGACACCCGCCCCCGGAGCTCCTGCGCCAGGTTCAGCGTCGGAAGGAGGGCCGCCCGCCGATTGGGGTACCGGCTCAGGATCTTCTCGAAGCGCTCCGCGTAGGGCCCTTCGAAGAGGGGGGCTTCGGGGTCCTTCTCCGGGAGCATGTAGGGGACCGTGGGGACCCGGGACGGGTGACCGCCCTCCGGGGCATGCTCGCCTACGTAGCTCCGGCCCCGGACCTCGTCTTCCGAGAGCTCAAACTCACCGGTGTTTCCGGCCCACCCGGGGTTCCGGAAGGGGGCCCTTTCCGTGGTCTCGTCACTCACCGATCGATCTCTCCCAGCACAATGTCCAGGCTTGCGTTCACCATGATCACGTCAGCCAACAGCCCACCTTCCACCAGCCGCGGGATCACCGACAGGTTCACGAAGGAAGGGGGCCGGATCCGCCAGCGAACCGGCTTGGAACCACCGTCGCTGACTACGTACATCCCGAGCTCCCCTTTGGACCCCTCGATGGAGAAGTGGGACTCGCCAGGCGGCGCCTGAACCCCTTCCATGACCAGCTTGAAGTGATGGATCATGGACTCCATGTCGTTCATGAGGTCGGTCTTGCTGGGAAGGATCACCCGGGGGTCGTCCACGTTCATGGGGCCATCCGGGAGCCGGTCCAGCGCCTGGTGGATGATCCGGCAGCTCTGCCGCATCTCCTCGATCCGCACCAGGTAGCGGTCGTAACAGTCCCCGTGCTCGCCGATGGGCACGTCGAACTCGTACGTCTCGTAATCGTAGTACGGACGATCCTTCCGAAGGTCGTACGGCACCCCCGAGGCCCGGAGGTTCGGTCCCGAAAGGCCGCAGTTCACCGCGTCCTCGGGCCCGATGGCTCCCACCCCCTGGGTTCGTCCGATGTGAATGGCGTTGTGGCTCAGGAGGGACTCGATCTCGTCCAGGGTCCGGGGGAACTGGTTCGTCCACTGCCGCACGCCTTCGGCCCATCCCTCGGGCATGTCCGACATCATGCCGCCGATGCGGGTGGCCGAGGTGGTGATCCGGGCGCCGGTGTAGGCCTCATGCAACTCGTAGACCTTCTCCCGCTGCTGGAAGGCGTAGAGGAAGGGGGTGAAGGCACCTACGTCGATGGCCCACGTCCCCAGCCAGAGGAGGTGCGAGAAGATCCGGTCCATCTCCATCATGATGACCCGGGTCACCTTGCACCGCTCCGTCACCTCGATACCCATCAACTTCTCTACCGCCATGGCGTAGGCGCAGTTGTAGATCAGAGGCGCCAGGTAGTCCATCCGGTCGGTGAGGGGGATGACCTGGTTCCAGGTCCGGTACTCTCCCAGCTTCTCGAACGACGAGTGGAGGTAGCCGATATGCGGAAGGCAGCGGATCACCGTCTCCCCGTCCAGCTCCAGCACCAGGCGCAGTACGCCGTGGGTGGCCGGATGCTGCGGCCCCACATTGATGAGCATCTTCTCGGTGCTGAGGATCGGGTCGTCCATCTCCGATGGGCTCAGCGGCCCCTGGGCCGGGCGAAAGTCCATGCCCATCTCGGGAGTCCTGCTCACCTCGTATTCGACTGTTCGCTTCGACATAGTCCCTCGGCTCGAGACCGGTCCGGTGCGTGGGGGCCGTTCAGGCACCCTCGTGCGGATCGGTGGAATGCTCGGATTCGTCGGCCGGATCCCCGGACTCCGGAGTCTCCACGGGTTCGGGCTCCCCACCCAGTTCCTGCCACCTCACCTTCTGGAACTCACGCCCTGGACCGTAGTCTTCGGGGACGTAATAGTCCTCCGGCGCCTGGGCCAGGGCCCGACGGGTCTGCTCCGCCCGGGAAAAGCGCCCCCGCAGCGGAAAGTCCTTCCTGAGCGGATGGCCTTCGGCGTAGGCCTCGGGCATGAGGATCCGGCGGAGGTCCGGGTGGTTTCGGAAGGTGACGCCGAACATGTCGTAGACCTCCCGCTCCAGCCAGTCGGCCGCCTTCCAGAGCGGCACCACCGAATCGATCTCCAGGTGCGAGAGCGGAAGCTCGGCCTTGACCCGGATGGCGTGACGCAGGGGGATGGAGTAGAGCTGGTAGACCACCTGAATGGGTCGACCTGAACCGTAGTCCACTGCCGTGACGTCGGAGAGGTAGTTGTAGAGCTGGTCCGGGTCTTCCTTCAACCACTCCAGGATCTCGTAGCTCCGATCCGGACCCACGAAGATGACGTGTTCGTCTCCGGCCATGACCTCGTGCCGGAGGATCGCGTCACCGAAGCGGGTCCGGGCCGCGTCCACCGTCGGATGTGCCTCCGCGTCGACCCCCGTCACCGCCGTGGACGCCTCCGAGGCCTCCGGGTCCGAGGCCTCCGGGCCCTGCTGCACCTCCTTGAAGCCGGAAGGACGCTCGTCACTCATTCTGCGGTCTCCTGGCGAATGGAGGAAACAGGTGGCTCGCCCAGCTGGCGGGCACCGGGCATGACCTCCGTCACGGTATCCGGTCCCCGGGTCGCTCCTGAGGGATCCCCGGGACGAGCCCGCTGGGACGATTCTGGATGGTGGAGTTCCCGAAGGGTCCTGAAAGGGCCGCAACGTCCTGGGCATCGGCTTTCGGCTTCCCAACGGCCTCCGGATCTTCGTAGCGGAGGCTCTCGTGCTCGGCCAATGTCTCGCCCCGGATCTTCTCCTGGATCATGATGAGCCCGTAGATCAGGGCTTCGGGGCGAGGTGGGCACCCGGGCACGTATACGTCCACCGGAATGATGGTGTCGATGCCCTGCACCATGGAGTAGGCATCGAAGACGCCGCCCGAGGAAGCGCACGCGCCCATGGACACGGACCACTTGGGCTGAGGCATCTGGTCCCAGATCCGACGGAGAACCGGCGCCAGCTTGTAGGGAACGCGGCCGGCGCAGATGAGAACATCGGCCTGTCGGGGCGAAAAGGACATCCGCTCCATGCCGAACCGGGCCAGATCGTGGGTGGACGCGGCGGCGGACATCATCTCGATGGCGCAGCACGCCGTCCCGAAGGGCATGGGCCACAGTGAATTACGGCGCGCCCAGTTCACCACGAAGTCTACCTTGGTGGTGAGAAATGTGGGCGTTCCCTGCCCGAAGATCCCGCCCGGGAGTCCGCTGCCCCCTCCGGACGGTCTTGTCTTGGGGTCCTTCGCCGCTGTATCGCTCATTCCCAATCCAGCCCTCCCTTTCGCCACTCGTAGACCAGCCCTACCACCAGCACCGCCACGAAGATGGAAACGGCAATGAAGCCCTCCCACCCGAGAGCCCGCATCTCCACGGCCCAGGGGATCAGGAAAATGGCCTCCAGGTCAAAGATGATGAAGCTGATGGCGACCATGTAGAACTTGACGGAGAACCGGGCCCGGGTGTCCCCCAGGGGCACCATGCCCGACTCGTACGGCATGTCCTTCTCAGGCGTCGACCGACGGGGGTTCAGGATGTGCGTGGCCGCGAGCATCCCCGCCGCGTTGATCAGCGAAACGCCGAAGAGGATCAGCACCGGCAGGTAGCTTTCCGTCATAATCCCCAGTGGCAGAGAAAGATTGTGAAATCGTTCACGTTCTCAGAGCCGAAATGTACCCGTAGCCGCGGAGGGGTGTCAACCCGAACGAATCCCGCCCTTCGGGGCTTCCCTGGCGTAGCACACGACCCTTCACGTCGCACCCCGGAGCCGGGGTTTTGCTCCGCCGATCCCCTGTCCCTATACTCACCGTCGAACCCGGCTCGCGGGAGCCGGTCCTCTCCCTCTCTCCACCCCATGCCCCATGACGATTCGGAGTGACCGTTGGATCCGCCAGATGTGCCGAGAGCACAGAATGATCGAGCCCTTCGAGCCAGGCCAGGTCCGGGAGGGAGTCATTTCCTACGGCGTATCGTCGTTCGGCTACGACATCCGGGTGGCCCCCGAGTTCAAGGTCTTCACCAACGTCCACAACGTGGTGGTGGATCCCAAGAACTTCGATGACCGCTCCTTCGTGGACGTCGCCACCGACACCTGCCTCATCCCACCCAATTCCTTTGCCCTGGCCCGGACCACCGAATACTTCCGTATTCCCCGGGACACCCTGGTCCTCTGCGTGGGGAAGAGCACCTACGCCCGTTGCGGGATCATCGTGAACGTGACGCCGCTGGAACCCACCTGGGAGGGCTACCTGACCCTGGAGATCTCCAACACCACGCCGCTTCCGGCCAAGATCTACGCCAACGAGGGGATCGCCCAACTCCTCTTCTTCCAGAGCGACCAGGAGCCCGAGACGGCGTACGCCGACCGCAAGGGAAAGTACCAGAA
>SKVI01000355.1 GCA_007129525.1 Gemmatimonadota bacterium
AGTGGATGCGCCCTGCGGAAGGAATGCTCCCTTCACCCTCGGAGGTACCGAATGAATTCCACCGATGCCGACTCCCGCACGACCGACACCGACACACACACCCATGGGATGCGGCCCCTGGAGCCCATGGAGGTGGGAATCCCGGCCCGCTCCGCTGGACTCCCGCGGCCCAGCGAACTGGTGCGGTGGTTCGACCTCACCCGCAGGGAGGCCCAGGTGGCGAGGAGGCTGTCGCTGCGACGCACCAACGCCGAGATCGCCCGAGAGATGCACGTGAGCGAGCACACCGTGCGTCGCCACACCGAGCGGGTACTGCGGAAGCTGCGGATCTCGAGCCGGAGGGACGTCTACGGAGTCATCGCCGCCGCCCGCGAGGCCAACCAGACCAGCTGACTCAGGCCATGTCCTCGGTCATGAGTTCGGCGGCGTGAGGCGTGGGGGGACGAGCCATGAGATCTTGGGCAGAGCCGGCGGCCACCGCCCGTCCCCGGTCTACCAGGACCAGCTCGTCACACACCTCCCGCACGTCGGACAGGGAGTGGGTCACCAGCAGTATCGGGACCCCGGTGCCCTGGTGGATGGCCAGGAGGCGACGCCGGAGGGTCCGACGCACCCGGAAGTCCAGGCCGGCGAAGGGTTCGTCCAGGAGGAGGATGGACGGCTGGGGGGCCAGGGCCCGGGCCATGGCGATCCTTCGCCGCTCTCCCCCCGACAGGGTGTCGGGTCTCCGGGGCTCGTAGCCCGCCAGCTCCACCAGGTCCAGCACCTCGGCGATCCGTCGATCTCGCTGGTCCCGGGTGCTGCGGTGCAGCCCGAAGCCCACGTTGCCGGCCACGGAGAGATGGGGAAAGAGGACCGACTCCTGGGACACGTACCCCACGCCGCGATCCTGCGGGCGGAGGTGGATGCCTCGACCCGAGTCGAGGAGCGTCCGCTTCCCCAGCACGATTCGGCCCTCCTCCGGCCGGTGAAGCCCCGCGATGTTCCTGAGGGTCAGCGACTTTCCCGCACCCGAGGGTCCAAAGAGGGCGGTGATCCCCCCGCCGGCCCGAAAGCGGACCTGCAGGTGGAACGCCCCCACCCGATCCTCCACGTGGGTTTCCAGGATCACCAGCCCCCTCCCCGTCCCAGACCCACCAGCGCCAGGAGCATGGCCGCGGTGACGGCCGTGAGGAGGAGGGCCATGAGGTTGGCCTCGTCCATCCGGCCCACCTGTACCGCTTCGTAGATGGCGATGCTGGCGGTGCGGGTTCGTCCCGGCACGCTTCCGGCCACCATGATGGTGGCGCCGAACTCTCCCACCGCCCGGGCAAAGGTGAGGGCCAGACCGGCCACGACGCTGCGCCACGCCAGGGGAAGGGTCACCAGGAAGGCGATGGCCGGCTCGCTGCGTCCCAGCGTCCGGGCCACCTCCTCGTAGGCTGGATCCACCTGCTCGAACCCGGCCCGGGCCGCCACGATGAGAAAGGGAACCGAGGCGGCGAAGGCCGCCAGTACCGCGGCGCCGGGGGTGAAGACGATCCGCCCCAGCCCCACGGCCTCGGCCATCTGGCCCACCGGTCCTTCCCGCCCCACGATGACCAGGAGGTAGTATCCCAGCACCGTGGGCGGCAGCACCATGGGGAGGAGGATCAGGACGGTGGCGACGTTGCGGCCGGGAAACCCTCGGCGAGCCAGGAGCCACGCCACCGGGAGCCCCACCACCAGGGCCAAGGCCGAAGCGACCCCGGCCACCTGCAGCGAGAGGACGATGGGATGGAGGCTCACCGGAAGCTCCCATCGGTGTCGGGATCGGGGCCGGGAGGGGGCTCGAAGCCGTACCGCTCCAGGAGTGCCTGACCCTCCGGGGCGGTGACGAAGTCCAGAAACGCCCGGGCCGCTTCCGGGCGTGGGGCGTCGGTGGTCACTCCGGCAGCCTGCACCAGGGGCTCGTGGAGGGCGCCGTCCACCAGGAGGTGGGGACGGGTTTTCTGGTCGCTGTCCTGCACCAGGCTCAGGGCCACGACGGCGGCGTCGACGTTTCCGGTCTCCACGAAGCGCAGGGTGTGGGCGATGTTCTCGCCGAAGACGATCCGGTCCGGGAGCATCTCCCAGATTCCCACGCTCTCCAGTGCCTGGCGGGCGGCCCTCCCGTACGGCGCGTGCTCCGGATTGGCGATGGCCACCGTGGTGTAGCCGTCATCTCCGAGTTCCACGAGTTGGTGGGGCAGGGGGCGGTTCGTCGGAACGGTCACCACCAGGCGGCCCACGGCGTAGACTCGGCGGGTGTCGCCGTCGATCCGGCCCCGTTCCACCAGGTCATCCAGGAACCGCTCGTCGGCGGCGAAGAAGAGATCGGCGGGGGCGCCGTGGCGGATCTGGGCCGCAAGGTTTCCGGTGGACCCGAAGACCAGGTCCACCGGCGTCCCGGTCCGCTCCTCGAAGATGGGAGCCAGTTCCTGGAACGCCGGGACCAGGTCTGACGCCGCCAGGACCAGGAGGGCGTCCGGGTCCAGGGCGGAGCCGTCCGCCGGAGCGTCGTCGTCTCCGCCGCAGGCCCCCGGTAGCACCCCCAGAGCCAAGGCCACCACCACGCTCAGGACCAGTCGGAAGGCCTGACCCTCAGGCTCACACCGGTTCGGGCTCACGCCGGCCTTCCCATTCCGGAGGTGTCGTAGCCTCCGAGAAGCTCCACCTGACGATGGAGCCACGGGTCCTGCAGGAGCTCCAGGAGGGCCTGGGCCGCCGGGAGGTCCAGGAGGTGTTCCGGAAAGACCAGCTCGAACGGCTCTCGGGCCAGGGGGAGGGCCTCCAGTCCCCAGGCGGCAGCCACGGCCCGGATCGCCACGCCGGCGTCGGCCAGCCCCGCAGCCACCGTGGCCCCCACCTGGTCGTGGTCCAGCACCACCGCATCGTCAAACCCCGGTAGCCCGTCCGGAGGGAGGCCCGCCTCCCGGAGGCAATGCTCCAGGAGAGCCCGGGATCCGGAGCCGGGCTCCCGGTTCACCAGGCGCACCCCGGCGCGGGCCAGATCCTCCACTCCCCGCAGCCCCAGAGGGTTCCGGGCGCGGACCACCAGGGCCTGCTCCCAGGTGGCGAAGCCCACGCGAATGGTGGGGAAGGGGACCATGCGGCGAATCCAGGGGGCGTTGTACTCGCCGGTACCGGGTTCCAGGAGGTGGGTGCCGGCCACATGGACCCGGCCCCGCGCCAGCGCTTCCAGGGCGGCCCGGCTCCCAGCGGGAATCCAGAGCACCTCCATGTCCCACTGCCGCCGCAGTCCCTCCACCACCAGCCCCAGCGCCGGGTCGCATCCCGCAACGACCAGGTCGGGGGGTGGACGCCGGTGGGCCAGGAGCTGCACTTCCAGGGTGGGTGCATCGTCTCCGGGAGACTCCACCTCCCGGGCCACCCCGTCGGCGGCGAGGGAGGCGTGGACCCCGCCCAACCCCAGCGGGAAGGCGGTGAGACGTCCGGAGATCCGGGCCAGCCGGACGCGCCTGGGCCCCCGCCGGAAGAGGCCGGCGGTGGGGAGCGCCGGATCCCACGCCTTCTCCGGCGGAGTCGGATCGCCGGGAAGGGAGAAGAGTTCCTCCACGGTGCTTGCCAGCGCCCGGGCCAGGCGGAGGGCCACCTCGGTGGAGGGCATGGACCGGCCCGACTCGATGGCGGCGTAGCTCTGACGTGTGATCCCAGCCATCTCGGCCAGCCGGGCCTGCGACCAGCCCCGGTGGGTGCGCCGGGAGCGGAGGGTGTTTCGGGGTGACGGCGAGGACGGTGAAGAGATCATGCTCGTATGTAAACCTGACCTGCAGATATGTCAAGTAAACATTACATTCGGAAAGGACCGTCGGTGTCCCCCTCGTTTGCCTATACAGGGTGCGGGTGGCCGGTTAAATTGACCCCCACGGTCGACGCGGTCCCAGCGGCGCATGGCGCCGGCCCCGGGCCTCCCTTAATTGTACTTCGTGACCGAGCATCCGAGACCATGACTGAGCACTCCAGCCCGAAACGAAGCCGACGGGCCTACGTCGAGACCTACGGTTGCCAGATGAACATCTCCGACGGCGAGCTCATGGAGGGGATCCTGAGCGCCGAAGGCTACGAGCTGGTGGACGCCCCCGAGGACGCCGACGTGGTCCTGGTGAACACCTGCGCCATCCGGGACCACGCCGAGCGGCGGGTCCTGGGGCGGGTGTCGCAGCTCAACGGACTGAGGAAGGAGCGGCCCGAGATGGTCCTGGGCGTGACCGGATGCATGGCGCAGCGGATGGGTACCGACCTGCTCGAGCAGGCCCCCTTCGTGGACCTGGTCATGGGCCCCGACGCGTACCGGTCCCTGCCGGAGCAGCTCCGGCGCATCGAGTCCGGCGAGGTGCCGGAATCAGCCGGAGAACTCACCGCCGACGGAGGTGCGCCGGCGCCGGCCCGGAAGCGTCCCGCCGGCTCCGGCACCTTTGCCGGATCGACGCAGGACCGGAGGGGCAAGGAGCGCATCCAGCTGGCCGTCCTGGACCTGGATGACCGGGAGAACTACGAAGGGCTCGAGCAGCGTCGGACCACCGGGGTGGCGGCCTGGATCCCCATCCAGCGCGGCTGCGACCACCGCTGCACGTACTGCATCGTGCCCTACGTCCGGGGTCCGGAAAAGAACCGCGACCCTCGGGAGGTGGTGGACGAGGTCCGGTCGCTGGTGGCTGGCGGCCGCTCCGAGGTGACCCTCCTGGGCCAGACGGTGAACTCGTACCGCCACGGCGACTGGGATTTTCCGCGGTTGCTCCGGGAGGTGGCCCGGGTCGACGGCCTGCGGCGGGTTCGCTTCACCTCGCCCCACCCCAACGACGTGACCCCGGAGCTGGTAGAGGTCATGGCAACCGAGGAGGCGGTCTGCGAGCAGCTGCACCTCCCGGCCCAGGCCGGCAACGACCGCACGCTCAAGCGGATGGTCCGGCGCTACACGGTGGCGTCGTTTCTGGAGAAGGTGGAGATGGTCCGGGAGGCCATTCCCGACATCGCCCTCTCCACCGACATCATCGTGGCGTTCCCCGGCGAGACCGACGCCGAGTTCCGCGACACCCTGGAGCTGATGCGCACGGTGCGCTTCGACGACGCCTTCACCTACAAGTACTCCCTGAGGGACGGGACACCGGCCACCCGCTTTCCCGACGACGACTTCGTCGATGACGCGGTGGCCCAGACCCGGCTGGAGGAGCTCATCCAGGTGGCCCGGGGGATCCAGGCCGAGATCAACCGGAGCGAGGTGGGCCGGGTGGAGGAGGTTCTCATCGAGAAGGAGGCCCGGGATCCGGGGCACCTGCTGGGGCGGACCCGCCGCAACAAGGTGGTGGCCTTCCCCGCCGGTGAACGACGCATCGGGGAGTTCGCCACCGTGGCGCTCACCGGGACCACCGGGGCCACCTTCCGGGGCGAGCTGATTGAGGAGCGGGATCACTTCGAGGCCCCGGCGCTGGCGGGCCGGGCGTGAGTCGGCTCGCCGGAGCTGCAGGGGTCCTGGCAGTTCTGGTGATGGTCATGCTCTTTGCTCGTTGGAACGGCGGAGAACGGGTTACGGTGGACCTGGGGCTGTGGACCCTCTACGGAGTGCCCCTCACCTACGTGGCCTTCGGGTCCCTCTTCATTGGCATGCTGGTGATGCTCCTGGCGGGGGTCCACGCCGACCTCAAGGTCCGCCGGTTCCTCCGGGAGCGTCTGGAGGCCGAGGACCGGGAGGAGCGCCAGCGGGTGGATCGCTACCAGCGGGATCTCTTCGCCACCGACGAGGCCGGCGGCGAGGAGGGCTGACCAACGACCAGGCCAGGAGGCACCGGCTCCCCATCGATCCATGAGAACCCCTGATCCGCCGGGGGTGGGAGGGAGGAGCTGAGCCTCCATCCGCCCCCCGTCGTCGGGCTGGCCCTGGCCTACGCCACCGGGGTCGGCCTCATCCTCTTCGGCGCCTTCTCCCACCCGGCGCTGCTGGCACCCCTCCTCACCGCACCGCTCATTCTGCTATGGCGCCGTCCCATGTCGGGGCTCGTCGTGGCCTGGACCCTGGCCCTTGTGGCCGGCGGGCTCGCCGCCGCCTCCGTACTCCAGCAGGACGCCGCAGACTGCCGCCTGGCCCTCCCGGACGAGTGGGAGGGATGGGTGGAAGGGCGTACCCTGAGCCGCATCGAGGTGGGGCGCACGGTGCCCTTTCGACCACAGGTGGGCCTTCCCGGGGGATGCCGAGAGGTGGTGCGAGTTCTCATCACCGGTGGCATGGAAGCGCCGCCGGCCGGTGCCGCCCTGCGCCTCTACGTGCGCTGGGAGGCCCGGGGGCATCCGCCCGAGGGACGGGCCGAGTGGGCCGGACGCCTACGGGTCCTGGACCAGCCGCAGGTGGCCGAGGGCGGCGACCTGGCCGGCCGCCTCCTGGGCACCCGGGGCCGGCTGCAGGAGCGGATGGCGGCGCTCTGGGGCCAGCGGGCCCCCATGGTGGAGGCGCTGGTGCTGGCCCGAAGAGAGCACCTGGAGCCGGAACTGCGGGAGGCTTTCGCCCTCTCGGGGACGGCCCACCTTTTGGCCATCTCCGGATTTCACGTGGGGGTGGTGGCTGGCCTCCTGTTGGGAGTGCTACGACTTGCCGGGCTCCGCCGCCGTCCCGCCACCCTGGGGGCGGCGCTGGGGTGTTGGGGGTACGTCCTGGGAATCGGGGCTCCCCACGCCGCCGTCCGGGCCGCCCTCATCCTGACGCTTCTGGCCGGTGCCCGGATCCGGGGGCGGCCGGTGGTCCCGGTGGGGGCCCTGGCCTCGGCCCTTCTCCTCCTCCTGGTGGCCGATCCCCGGAACCTGCGTTCCATCGGCTTCCAGCTCTCCTTTGCCGGAACAGCGGGGCTGGTCCTCCTGAGGCGTCCCCTGGGGCGCTGGGTGGACCGGGGGTGGCGCTACTGGCGCGGGCGCCCGCTGGTCAGGGGTCGTAAGGTCCGGGGGCCGGCAGAGGGGCTCCTCCGGGGAGGGGCGGACGGACTCGTGGCCGGCACAGCGGCCACCCTTCCCACCCTGCCGCTCCTGGCCTGGCACTTTGATCGGATCTCGGTGGTGGGGATCCCGGCGACGCTGGCGGTGGCGCCGGTGGTGGCCGCCGCCATCCCAGGGGTGGGGGCGACGCTTCTTCTCTCCCTTCTTCCTGGCCCCCTGGCGCCCTTCCTGGCCGGAGGGGTGGGGCTCCTGTTGGCGGCGGTGGAGGCGGCGGTGCGCTGGTGCGCGGAGCTGCCGGGAGCCTCGATCTGGGTGTCTCGGAGGGCCCTCTGCTGGGGTGGCGGGGTGGCCGCGGCTCTCTCAATGGCTTTCCGCCTCGTCCTTCCGGGGCGGATCAGGGGCGCCGTTCGCCGAGGCTGCAGCGGGGCGCTGGCGGTGGCGGTTCTCCTGCTGCTGCCCCTGCTCCCGGGTCCGGCGGCCCTGGAGGTGCACATGGTGGATGTGGGACAGGGCGACGCTGTGGCCCTGCGGCTTCCGTCGGATCGGTGGGTGGTGGTGGACGCCGGCCCCCGCAGCGACCGGTTCGACGCCGGCCACCGGCGGGTGGTGCCCTATCTTCGGCGCCACGGCGTTCGTCGCGTTGAGGCCCTGGTCCTGAGCCACCCGCACCTGGACCACGTAGGCGGGGCGCCGGCGGTGTTGAGGGAGCTTCCCGTAAGGGGCGTCCTGGATCCCTCCCGGCCCGTCCCTGGCACGGCCTGGCGCGAGACCCTGACCGAGGCCCGGCTCCGGGGCAGCTCGTGGTGGACCGCCGTGGCGGGGCTGGAGATGGCCCTGGACGGCGTGGAGTTGACAGTTCTGCACCCGGATCCCGGCACCGCCGTCGACCCGGAGCTGTCCGATTGGAACGACCTCTCCATCGTGCTCCTGGTGCGCTACGGAGAGGCAACCGTGCTCCTCACCGGAGACGCGTACCACTGGGTGGAGGAGGAGGCGCTGGAGGCCGTACCCGACGACCTCACGGTCCTCAAAGTCGGACACCACGGCAGTCGCACCTCTACCGGGGAGGCCCTGTTGGAGCGTGCACGGCCCCGGGTGGCCCTGATTCCGGTGGGTGACGGCAACCGGTACGGACACCCCCATCCGGAGGTGGCCCGTCGGCTGGAGCGATACGGAGTGTCCACGTACCGGACGGATCGGGACGGCGACCTCAGGGTCCGGATTCACCGCGACGGCTCGGTGCAGGTGAGGACTGCCCGTTAGGGGACTGGTCCCACGACCCGCCAACGCCATACTTTTCACCTGTATTCCGATCACGCTACCAGAACTCCCGCGACCTCCCTGGCCATGCCCGATACCCACATCGTCACCATCGACCGCCACATCATCGACGAGGAGCGGCGAAATCCCGAGGCGTCGGGGGCCTTCAGCAACATCCTCACCGACATGGCCCTGGCGGCGAAGGTCATTTCCCGCCAGGTGAACATGGCGGGTCTGGTGGACATCCTGGGCCGCGCCGGTCATCGCAACGTGCAGGGAGAACCGGTGCAGAAGCTGGACGTGTTCGCCCAGGACGTGATCTATCGGGCCATGGACCACACCGGCCACCTCTGCTGCATGGTGAGCGAGGAGGTGGAAGACTTCATTCCCATCCCCGAGAAGTTTCCGGCCGGAAGCTACGTGCTGCTCTTCGACCCCCTGGACGGCTCGTCCAACATCGACGTGAACGTCTCCATCGGGACCATCTTCTCGGTGCACCGGAGGGTGACCGAGAACGAGCGCGGAAGCGAGGAGGACTGCCTTCAGCCGGGCCGCCATCAGCTGGCCGCCGGATACGTGGTGTACGGCTCGTCCACCATGCTGGTGTACAGCACCGGTGCCGGGGTGCACGGCTTCACCCTGGACCCTTCCATCGGCGAGTTCATCCTGAGCCACGAGGACATCCGGATCCCCCGTCCGCCCACGCCGTACTACTCGGTGAACGAAGCCTACTACACCCGTTGGGAGCCGGGCATGCAGCGGCTCGTGAACCACCTCAAGGGCACCGACGGAACGGCCGACGGGGGCGGCTTCTCGGCCCGCTACATCGGGTCGCTGGTGGCCGACTTCCACCGCACCCTCCTGCGAGGGGGACTCTTCATGTATCCCAGCGACCCGAAGCAGCCGGAGGGGAAGCTGCGACTCCTGTACGAGGCGTCGCCCCTGGCCTTCCTGGCGGAACAGGCCGGGGGGAG
>SKVI01000403.1 GCA_007129525.1 Gemmatimonadota bacterium
GTGTCGGAAGAAGAGGCCCTGGCCCGGGCCGCCGCCGTGGAAGCCCGATCCGAGCATCCCATTGCCCGCGCCATCGTGGAGGCGGCCGGGGTCCCCAGGGAGCCGGCCGACGCCGCCACACCGCCCTGGGTCGTCTCCGACTTCGAAGCGGTTCCGGGGCGGGGCGCGCGAGCGCGACTCGACGGGGTGGAATACGTGGTGGGAAGTCCCGAGTTTCTGGCGCAGGAGGGCCTGGAAGAAGGGGTCGAACCGGACCTCCGGCACCTGGACATTCCGCAGGAACTCCAGGACGGTGCCGGCAGCTTCGTGGGAGTGGCCCGGGAGGGACGGGTTCTGGCGTGGATCTCGGTGAGCGATCCGCCCAGGTCCAGCGCGGCAGAGGCGGTGCGGGCGCTCCGGTCCGCCGGGGTCGAGCGCGTGGTCCTCCTCACCGGCGACCGGCCCGCCACGGGTCGGGACGTGGCCCGGCACATCGGAGTGGACGAGGTTCGGGCCGGTCTCCTCCCTGAGGACAAGGTGAAGGTGGTAAAGGAGTTGGAGGACCGCTACGGCCCAGTGGCCATGGTGGGAGACGGGGTGAATGACGCCCCGGCGCTGGCCGCCGCCTCGGTGGGAATCGCCATGGGCGCCGCCGGAAGCGACACTGCGCTGGAGACAGCGGACATCGCCCTCATGGGTGACGACCTGTCCCGGCTGGAATACCTCTACACCCTCTCGAACCGGGGTGGAGGCGTCATCCGCCAGAACATCGCCGCGGCCATCGGGGTGAAGGCCCTTCTGGCCTTGGGCGTGCCGCTGGGCATGGTGTCGCTCATTGCCGCAGTGGTGGTGGGCGACCTGGGCGTCTCCCTGGCGGTGACCCTCAACGCCCTTCGCCTGGCCCACCTGAAACCCGACGCCACGCCTCCCCGAGCCCGGCCCTCCTCCGCATCCCAACCCGCACTCAGCGGACACCTATGAACCCGGACCCATCGCCACCATCGCGTGAGTCGCCGCGGGGACCGGACGAGACCGGGGAAAAGGAGTCTCGTGAGCCCCACCCCCTCGCGGATCAACTGGCCCGCGACGTGCAGGTTCTGGCGGGGGAGATCGGCGAGCGGAACGTCCTCTTCCCCGATGCCCTGGAGCAGGCGTCCCACTTCATCGGAGAGGAGCTTCGGGCCACCGGCCTGGAGGTCCAGCGGCAGACCTTCCACGCCCAGGGCCTCCAGGGGCGCCGGGTGCCCTGCCACAACCTGGAAGTCGAGCTTCCCGGCTCACGCCACGCGGAACGGATCGTCGTCATCGGCGCTCATTACGATTCGGTGGCCGGATCCCCCGGCGCCAACGACAACGGGAGCGGTGTGGCCGCGGTCCTGGCGCTGGCCCGGACCTTCGCCCGCCGCTCCGCTCCCCCGGGCCGAACGCTGCGCTTCGTCTTCTTCGTGAACGAGGAACCGCCCTTCTTCCAGACCTCGGAAATGGGGAGCCTGGTCTACGCCCGCCGGAGCGCCGAACTGGGCGAGGACATCCGGGGAATGCTCAGCCTCGAAACCATCGGGTACTTCGACGAGCGCACCGGAAGCCAGAGCTACCCCCTGCCGCCCCTGGGCTGGTTCTACCCGAGCCGGGGCAACTTCATCGCCTTCGTCTCGAACCTCCGTTCGGGACGGCTCGTACGGGAGTCGGTGCGGGCCTTCCGCGACGGGGTGGACCTGCCGGCGGAGGCTGCCGCGCTCCCCGGGTTCATCCCCGGGGTGGCCTGGTCCGACCAGTGGGCCTTCTGGAAGGAGGGCTACCGGGCCATCATGGTGACCGACACGGCCCCATACCGCTATCCCCACTATCACACGCCCGAGGACACCCCCGACAAGCTGGACTACGAGCGCTTCGCGGAGGTGGTGGAAGGGCTGGAGGCGGTGGTGGATCGACTGGCCCGCTACTGACGCGCGCAGCGGCCTGATCGAAGAGGAGGGTGCGGCTCACTCCCCCATCCGATCAGAGGGCTATGAGTCCATCGTCTGGAAGAGGTTGTTCAGCGACTCCGCCAGGGTGGGGTGCGCGATGACTCCGTCCCGGAGCGCGGTGTAGGGCAGTCCTCCGATCATGGCGACCTGCAGGACGGCGGCCACCTCCCCTCCTTCCACCCCGAGGATCGCCACCCCCAGGATTTCATCGGTGCTCCGGTCCACCACCGCCTTCATCAGGCCCCGGGTCTCGTCCATCTCCATGGCTCGGGCAACGCGGGCCATGG
Organism: Gemmatimonadota bacterium; assembly: GCA_007129525.1. Lineage (GTDB taxonomy): Bacteria > Gemmatimonadota > Gemmatimonadetes > Longimicrobiales > Gaopeijiaceae > PWLA01. The sequence continues at coordinate 2,234 of SKVI01000403.1, forward strand.
GGAGCTTTGCCACCGCGACGTCGAAGCCTTTCTCCCGGGCCTGTCCCTCGGTGAGGCCCACCCGCCCCAGCTGCGGGTCGGTGAACACGGTGTAGGTGAGGAGCCGGTTCCGGGTGGTGCGGTCGCCGCTGTCCAGGAGGTTCGCCTTGACGATTCGGAAGTCATCGTACGCCATGTGGGTGAAGGGCGGAGATCCGGCCACGTCGCCCAGGGCATAGACCCCCGGTACGCTGGACTCGAGGCGCTCGTCCACCTGTATGTTGCCGGCCTCGTCGAGCTCGATCCCGGCTGCCTCGGGCGCCAGGGCATCGGTGTTGGGGACGCGTCCGGCCGCCACCAGCAGGTGGGACCCGGAGAGGGTCTCCCGATTCCCACCCTGGTTCAGGTGAAGAACCACCTTCGAGCCGTCCTCGCCGGCCACCTCCACTGACTCCGCCTCCGCACCGGTGAGGACCCCGATTCCGTCGTCGGTGAGGATCTCGTGCAGCGCCTCCGAGATGTCCTCATCCTCGCGGCCGGCGATGCGGGGTCCCCGGTCGATTACGGTGACCCGGGCGCCAAAGCGCCGAAACATCTGGGCGAACTCGAGACCGATGAACCCGCCTCCCAGCACCAGCAGGTGCTCGGGGACCACGTCCAGCTCCATGATGGAGGTGGAGTTCAGGTACGGCACCTCCTCGAGGCCGGGAACGGGAGGCACGTGGGGTCGTGCGCCAGTGTTCACGAAGATCCGGTCGGCGCGGAGTCGTCGCTCGCCCCCGTCGGCACGCCGCACCGTCACCTCGTGGGCGCCGGTGAAACGGGCCTCGCCCATGATGAGCTCCAGGGTCTCGTGGCGCCGCATACCCTTTTCGCTCCCGGCGCTCCACTCGTCCACGATCTGACGCTTGCGCCGGCGCACCGCCTCCATGTTCACCTCGACGGATCCGGTCTCCACCCCGTAGTCGCCGGCACGGCGAGCCAGGTGCGCCACCCGTGCGCTCGCCACCATGGTCTTGGTGGGGGTGCAGCCCCGCACCACGCAGGTCCCGCCCACCCGGTCCCGTTCGATGATGGCGGTGCGATGATCCGCTTCGGCCAGGGCACCCGCCAGGGGCTTTCCGGCTTGTCCGGTTCCGATGATGATGGCGTCCAGCTCTTCGGTCATGGACGTGCTCCTTGGTCTGAACAGGAATTCTCCGGTCCGCGGGCCTCCGCGGTGTCCTCCGGCGGGTCCGCGCCATGGCGGGGCCGCGCCGTCCAACCGTCGTGCCCTCCACCGGGAGAATCCTGCTCCCCCGTCCGGGGTTCCAGCCATGCACCACTGGGGGTGCGCCTGGACCGGTGCCGCCTCACATAGAAAAACGGCCCATCCGGAATCTCACCGGACGGGCCGCCTTCCGCCATCAACTGCCGGGTGGACTCAGGCGCTGATGACCGTGACGTTCTCGGCGGCAGGACCCTTCTCGCCCTCCACCTGGTCGAACTCCACCTTGTCGCCCTCGTTCAGGCTCTTGAAGCCGTCACCCTGGATCCCAGAGTGATGGACGAAGCAATCCCTCGAGCCATCCTCGGGCGTGATGAAGCCGAAGCCCTTCGCGTCATTGAACCACTTCACTGTTCCTTCCGTACGCATCAACCGTACTCCGTTCGCTGTCGGTGGATCGGGGTCCGGTCGTTCCGTACCGATCATTCACCGTATGGGTCATGGGATGTTCCGCTCCCACGGCATGCGGGGTGGGCGAGCGCCGAGCACCGGATCCAACCCACGGTCTGACCAGGGGCCCGAGCCGATATCGGAGCGGACACCGGATTCCGAAAACAACAAAGGACCCGGGCTATCAAAGCCCCAGGTCCATTCGTGTCACCAAAGCCTCGTGTCGCTTTTTCGCTCCTGCCTACCAGTGTAGAAGTTTAGCAGATGCGAGCGACGAGGGCAACCTCGACGTCCGCTGGACGTTCCCCGTTCTTTCGGCTCCATCCTTACGCAGGCGGCCTGCCGCTCGGTCAGACGGCGCCGCCGGGTGGGTCTGTGGGGAACGGTGGCCTGTCTCCGGGCCCGTCTTCCCCACGCGCCGCGCCGTACGCGGGGAGTTCGCCATATCTCTCGCTGAATACCGGGGTTCCGTCCCCTCAACGGCCTTCGCTCCCGCGTTCCTCCTCACCTCGCCGCCGGTGCCCGCCATCCCCTGGAACCCCGTGCCACGCCTGGGCCTTCGCGCCCTTTCCGAGTTCCGAAGGCTACCACCCGCAGCGGATGGGCGGCATTGGCTCATTCCTTGCCCCCTCATACTTTGGCGCTTGACCCGTGGACCTCACCGGACCCTCATGACGACGAGACGCAAGCCCCCTTCGCCCCCTTCCGCCCCGTGCCCCGCTGGAGCCGGTGCGCCGCACCCCACCCGCGCCGCCCTGACGCGGCCCGTGCTGGGATTCGGACGTGACCGAAGCTTGGGCTTCGGACGCGCCGGGCGCTTGCACCTCCTGAGCCCTCCATGCTGAGCCCCATCCCGCAGGGCATCGCCGAGAACGTGGTCTTCCTGCTCGCCGTGGCGCTGGTCTACGACCTGGCCACCAGCAAGCGGACCGTCCACGGGCAGCCGATCCGCCAGGTGGCGGTAGGGCTCCTCCTGGGGCTCGTGGCGGTGGGCACCATGGTCACCTCGCTCCGCCTGGAGCCGGGCATCATCTTCGACGCCCGTTCGGTGGTCCTGGCGGTGACGGGTCTCTTCTTCGGCCTGGCGGCGACCCTTCCAGCCATGGCGGTGGCCGCCGCCTACCGGGCGTCCGAGGGCGGACCGGGGATGTGGACCGGCATCTGGGTCATCCTGGCGTCGGGGCTCGTCGGGCTGGCCTGGCGACAGGTTCGAGGCCACCGGCTGGCCTCCACCGGCCTGGGCGAACTCTACCTCTTCGGAATCGCCGTGCATGTGGTGGTGCTGGCCCTCATGCTCACCCTCCCCGGGGATCAGGTCTGGGAAGTGCTTCCGGTGATCGGCCTTCCGATCCTCGTCCTCTACCCGCTGGCCACCGCCGCCCTGGGCCTCCTCCTGGTGCGCCGCCTGGACCGGGACGTGACCACCCGATCGCTGGCAGAAAGCGAGTCCCGCTACCGAAGCCTCTTCGAGGACAGCCTGCTGGCCATGCTCATCATCTGTCCGGATGACGACCGGATCGTAGACGCCAACCCGGCCGCCGCCCGATTCTACGGCTACGACCGGAGCGAGATGCGGGGCATGAACCTGGAGCGCATCAGCACCCTCTCCGCAGACGAACGCTCGGAGGTCCTGGCACGGGCCCGCCGAGACACCCTGGAGAGAGCTCACTTCCGCCAGCGAATGGCCGACGGCTCGCTCCGGAAAGTGGAAATGCACGGCGGACCCATCTCCCTGGACGGGCGGGACCGCATCTACGTGGCTCTCCACGACGTCACCGACCGAACGGAAGCGGAGGCCGCCATCCGCCGACAGGCCCGGGACCTGCGGATCCAGAACGCGGCCCTGGAGGCGGCGGCGAACCCCATGGTGCTTACCGACCGCGACGGCGTCATCCAGTGGGTGAACCCGGCCTTCTCGCGCCTAACCGGCTACTCGGCCGAGGAGGCCGTCGGATCCAATCCCGGCGAGCTGGTGAACTCCGGGGTCCACGACGAAGCCTTCTTCCGGGAGATGTGGCGAACGATTCTGGCGGGAGAGGTGTGGGACGGAGAGATCACGAACCGTCGCAAGGACGGCACCCTCTACCGGGAGCACCAGACCGTCACCCCCGTCCGGAACGCCGAGGGCGAAATCACCCACTTCATTGCCGTCAAACAGGATCTGACGGAGCACCTGCACCTCCAATCTCAGCTCATGCAGGCCCAGAAGATGGAGGCGGTGGGCCAGCTCGCCGGAGGGGTCGCCCACGACTTCAACAACCTCCTGACCGTAGTCAGCGGGTCGGTGCAGCTGGCGCGGGCGGACGTGCCTCCTGACAGTCCGCTCCACGAGCGCCTCCAGGAGATCCAGGACGCCGGTGAACGGGCCGCCAGCCTCACCCGCCAGCTCCTCACCTTCAGCCGCCGGGGCATGGTGGCCCGGACCACCCTGGAGCTGAACGAGCTCATCGAGGAGACGGCCCAGCTCCTCGAGCGCCTCCTCCGGGACGACATCGATCTGGAGCTGAAACTCACCCCTGACCCCACCCCCATCGACGCCGACCCCAGCCGGATCGAGCAGATCCTCATGAACCTGAGCATCAACGCCCGCGACGCCATGCCGAGCGGAGGGCGCCTCACTCTGCAGACGTGGATCGAGGAGCGGGAGCCAGCCAGCGAAGCGGCACGAGGAGATCCCCATCCCACCCCCTTCGACATGGTGGTCCTCCAGGTGACCGACACCGGCGAGGGGATGCCCGCAGAGGTCCGGGAGCGGGCCTTTGAGCCCTTCTACACCACCAAGCCCCAGGGTGAGGGCACGGGGCTGGGGCTGGCCACCGTCTACGGCATCGTGGCCCAGGCCGGCGGGAGCATCGCGCTGGAGAGTGAGCCGGGGGAAGGCACCACCTTCCGAATCCGCCTCCCGCGGTCCGCGCCGTCGTCGCCGGAAGGGGGAGAAGAGCCGCCGGGGCGGCGGGAAGAGTCAGCGAAGCAGTGGGACGAGGCAGAGGGAGAGGCCACGGCAAAGCAGGGAGAAGTGAAGCGAGCCGCCGTCGCGTACGCGCAGGTGCGAGGGAACGAGCGGACCCCAGTACCCACTCGCGTGGAGCACACCCCCGTCACCTCGGCGCGGGTTCTGCTGGTGGACGACGAAGACGCCATCCGGCGGGTGGCGGAGCGGATCCTCGAAGACGCGGGCCACACCGTCCTGAGCGCCAGCTCACCCCGACGGGCGCTGGAACTCCTGGAGCGCCACAGCGGGCGCCTCGACCTGCTGGTGGCCGACGTCACGATGCCCGAGCTCACCGGCCCGGAGTTGGTGGAGAAGGTCCGCCGGCACCACCCCGGGATCCAGGTGCTCTTCACCTCGGGGCATGCCCGGGAGGCGCTCGTGGCCCGGGGCGTACTGGCGGACCACCAGCCCTTCCTGGCCAAACCCTACACCGTGAAGGGGCTCCAGGCCCGGGTCCGAGACGTGCTTGAAATCTGATCAAACTTCAAGGGCGCTGAGCGCCCGAGAGGATCGGCCTCCCGGGCGCACCCGGTTGGCTCAGCGGTTCGGAGCAATTACGTCCAGGGGACCCCGGCAGAGTTCCACTTCGTCGCGTACCAGCGTGACCATCCACTCCCCGGGCTCCGCTGCCACGGCATCCACCATGAGCTGAAACGGATCCTCCTCGGAGAGTGTGATGTGGAGGCCGCTGGCGTCATCCACCACGACGTGGTTGGGCCGGTCCGTCTCCTGGCTTGGAGTGGCCGTCACCTCCACCTCCTCACTGCCCACCATCACCGACGGGGGGTCGAAGGCGAGCTCGCAGGCCGCATGGGCGGGCGTGGCGGGATCGGGAGACGGGAGGAGAGCCGCCGCGAAGAGCGCAAAAGCCCCCAGGGCGAAGAGCCGCTTGCCGCCCTTCCGGGGGTCAGAATGGGCACGGTGCCGGGGGGCTCCGTTCTGTACGGAGCTGCTGTTGGTATCCATGAGTTGCTCCTTGCATCCTCAAGTGGTTCCTGCAAACACCACCCTCCCGACGGTCGGGAAGGCGCCCGGGATCGTCCCGGACGCCCGTCTGGAGTGGCAGGATGCGTTCCAATCCCCAGATGCCAGTGAACGTGGGACTTTCCGGTCCGCAGCCCCTCCCGCGACCCCGCGGAACCGGGCAGGAATCTCCCGGGTGCCCGTCACCTTTTTCCGAACGGAGCCTTCCCCTCGCGTAGCCGACCCGGGGTGGGGTGGGCCGCTTCTTCGCCGGCAGGGGCCATCCGACGGCCCGCGACTACAACCCCTGGAGGCTGCGGAACACCCGCACCACCGTCCCCGGAACCTCCAGGTCGATGGGACCCGTGACGAGCACCTCCACCGAAGCCGATTGACCGGGAGCCAGCACCGGAGCGGGGGTTCGGGGGAAGCGGGGTCCGGGCAGCACCTCCACCCACGGCAGCCCGTGCAGGGTGGCGGACGGGTGGTCCTGCCGGGGGGGGAACGCCTCCAACACCGTCGGGTCCACCGTGCGAGCGCCCCCGACGACCCCGGGGCCCGCCGCCGGAAGGCGGATCACCAGGTGAAGGGGCCCCAGAATGGGCTCCGGAGAGCGGTTCCGGACCGTGAGCGCCTGGCGGTGGGCGAAACCGGCCTCGGGCGGCCGGAGCGTGCCGGCCTCCACCTGAACCTGCCCGGTCACGTCGTCCGGCGATCCCGGCGAAATGCGGCCTCCCTCCACCACCCACACCCCGATCCACGCCTGGGCCCGTCGGTTTCGCACGGTGACCACCGCGCCCCCGGGATCCCGCGGACTGATGTGCCAGCGGCCCTCGTCATCCACCTCCACCGCCGCCACCCGCCCGTCGCCGGACTCGAGGCGGGTCCCCTGCCACGCCCGGGAGACGTCCCCCACCACGCCCGGAAGAAGTCTCCCGGACACCACCACTTCCCGGGCCTGCCGCCCAAGGGGGCCGGCGAGGTTGAAGATCACACCAGCGGGCTCGGGGGTCATCTCTCGGGGCCCTCCCGTCAGCGCGAGAGCCGGCGGCGAGACCAACGGCCGGTCCAGGAAGCGCACCACGCTCGGCCGGTCTTCCACCACGCCCAGAACCGCGTAGTGCGCCACGAAGCCAACCGACCCCGCCACCAGCCCCGTGGCCAGGAGGAGACCGGCCCGCCGCGCACCGGCCACCCGGAGCCCCTCCCCGCCCCTCCGGTACAGCACCACCAGCAGGAGGGCAGGCCACGCCCACCCTCCGAGGAGCGCTGTCAGACGCAGCGGCACATCGCCCAGGATCACCCCCGGTACCCCCAGGTAAGCCCGAACCCAGAAGA